>NZ_JBFTZW010000006.1:0-112345 GCF_056406555.1 Arthrobacter sp. P1_B4 | reverse complement strand
GCAACGCCGCGTCCGCCGCGTCCGCCGCGGCCCCGGCCGCCGCCCCGGCCGCCGCCATGGCCGCCGCAGGAGTGTTGGCGGCGGAGTCCTCCCGGCCGAACCGCGGCAGGACGTACGCCGTGAGGGCGAGGGCCACCATGGCACCGACGGCGCCGGTGAGCACGAAGCTGACGCGGACCGGCACCAGGGCGCCCAGGAGGCCGCCCAGGGCCAGCGCGCCAATGGAGACGGCACGCGTCATCCCGCCGACAATCGCCATCGCCTGGCCGCGCCCGCTCTCCGGAATCCGCAGGATCGCGATCGCCCCGAAACAGGCGTTCAGGACGCCGCAGGCCACTCCCGTCCCTGTGTAGGCCACAAAAAGCAGTTCCACGCTCGGGACCATCCCGGTGAGGACCAGGCACGCCGAGGCTCCGGTCATGGCGGCCAGCAGCACGCGCAGCCGGACCCGAGGCGTCCTGATCCTGCCGGCCATCGCGGCCCCGGCCGCCATGCCGAGGCCGAAGGCTGCGGACAGGAGGCCGTACTGGATTTCGGTGGCGCCAAGTTCGTTGCGGGCCAGGAACACCTCGAGCACGTTGGTGGCTTCGCCGACGACGATGAAGAACATCGCCCCCAGGACCAGGGCCCAGACCAGGCTGTCCCGGCGGATCAGGCGCAGCCCGTCCAGCAGCGCGGGCTTCGCCTGGCCGGCACGTTCGGCCGCCGTGCCGCGGCGGGTGCGGATCAGCAGCGCGCCCAGCCCCATGGCGACGTAGCAGCCGCTGGCCACGGTGAACACCAGCCCGGTCCCGCCCCAGCCGCTGAGCAGGCCGCCCGCGGCGGGACCTGCCATCCCCGCGATCATGATGGTCGCCTGCATGGTCCCCATGGCCCGGGGCGTGCGGTCCTCTCCGACGATCCGCGGCAGCAGGGCCTGCCAGGTGGGGCTGGCCACGGACTGGGCCGCGTCGAGCAGGAACGTCATGGCAAACAGCACGGGCAGATAGTTCTCCAGGTACTGCATGCCAAGCCCCATGCCGGCGACGGCGGCGGCGCTGACCGCCGAACTCGCCGTCGCCAGCGTGCGCGAATCCATGGTGTCGGCGAGCCGGCCGGCCCACGGGGCCAGGAGGACCAGCGGCAGCGCTGAGCACAGCAGGTACGCGGCCACGAGCCAGGGCCCGGCGACAGGAGTTTCGCCGGCGGCGGCCGCGTTCTGCAGATGCAGCATGACGCTGACGACGACGGCGCCCATCCCCGCCGTCGCCACGAACCGGGCGGTGCCGGCAATCAGGAAGTCGCGGTTGCGCCACAGGGGCCGCGCGCCGGTTGCGGGTGCCGGCAATTTATGAAGTGTATGTTTCATAAAAAGGAACCTAGTCCGGCGGCAAAACAAATGTCAAGCATTTCTTTCATAGTTTGGCGGGGCTGGATACACTGGAGGAGTGAACGCAGAAACCCCGACGGCGGAGTCAATGGCTCCGCCGGCCACCAGGCGCCGGCACCGTCCGGAGAAGCAAGTGGAAATCACCGACCCGAAGGCGATCCGTGCCTTGGCCCACGCCGCCCGGCTGGAGGTCATTTCCGAACTGTATTCCACGCAGGTGAGCCGGACGGCCACCGAGCTTGCCGCGCAGACCGGGCTGACTCCCAGTGCCATGAGCTACCACCTGCGGGCACTGCAGAAGTGGGGCATCGTGATTCCCGCCGCCACCGCGGGGGATGCCCGGGAGCGGCGCTGGCAGGCCGCCGGTACAGATTTCACCATCCACTCGCTGGGGGGAGTGGCCAGCCCCGAACTCGCCGTCCTGGACCTCGAGCTCGACGCCTACCGCCGCCGGGTCCGTGCCTACGCCACGGCCCGCAACGCCCGGCGCGAGAGCGGCGATACCGCCGACGGACCGTCCTCGGTGGTACTGGCCAGCAATCTGCTGTACCTGACGCCGGACCAGCGCGCCGAACTGACGCGGCGGATCTTCGACCTGCTGCGGGACTACGAACTCGAGGATCCGGACCACCTGCCCGAAGGTGCCGAACGTATGGCCACGATGTGGTCGATGATTCCGGACGACCGCGGCCCGGCGGCCGCCAAACCCGCCGCCGGCAAGCCCGCCGCCGGCAAGGACTGAGCCCGCCGCCGGGAGGGCCTGAACCGGTCGCGGGCACGGCGCCGAACCGCATCCGGGGCCCGCGCAGGGGCCGGCCGGCACGTGGCCCTATTGCGGCCGGAAGCCGCGTCCGCCGGGCCGTCATTTCCGGCCGGATGCGCGGGATTCTGCAAAATATGGTGAACTAGGCGGGTATGGGCGCATCTGCCCGAGCCACCTTTTTCTGTAGGAGCACCGTGCCAAGCAAGGCCAAAACCGGCAAGAAACTCGTGATTGTGGAGTCTCCCGCCAAGAGCAAGACCATCGCCAAGTACCTCGGCGAAGGCTTCATAGTGGAGGCCTCCATTGGTCACATCCGCGACCTCCCGCAGCCCTCGGAGCTCCCCGCGGAACTGAAGAAGACCCCGCTGGGCAAGTTCGCCGTCGACATCGACAACGACTTCAAGCCTTACTACGTGGTGTCCTCGGACAAGAAGAAGAAGGTCGCCGAGCTCAAGGCGCAGCTCAAAGACGCCGATGCTCTCTATCTCGCAACCGATGGGGACCGCGAGGGCGAGGCCATCGCGTGGCACCTGCTGGAAGTGCTCAAGCCCAAGGTTCCCGTCTACCGGATGACCTTCGGTGAAATCACCAAGGAAGCCATCCACCGGGCCATGGACAACCTGCGCGATGTCGACCAGGACCTGGTCGACGCCCAGGAGACCCGGCGCGTCCTGGACCGGCTCTACGGCTATGAGATCTCCCCGGTGCTGTGGCGCAAGGTGGCCCGCGGCCTCTCCGCAGGCCGCGTGCAGTCCGTCGTCACCCGCATGGTGGTGGACCGCGAACGTGAGCGGATGGCCTTCAAGGCCGCCTCCTACTGGGACCTCACCGGCCAGTTCGGCGCCGGTTCCGGCTCCTTCAAAGCCAAACTCGCCGCCGTCGACGGTGCCAAGGTCGCCAGCGGCCGGGACTTCAACGACAACGGCGAGCTCACCTCCCGCAACGCCGTCCACCTCAACGAGGAACTCGCCACCTCGCTCGCGGCGGGGCTGCAGGACGCCGACTTCCGCGTCCGCTCCGTCGACACCAAGCCGTACACCCGCCGCCCGGCGGCGCCGTTCACCACCTCCACCCTGCAGCAGGAGGCCGGCCGCAAGCTGCGGTTCTCCTCGAAGAGCACGATGCAGGTGGCCCAGCGGCTCTACGAAAACGGTTACATCACGTATATGCGTACGGACTCGTCCGCGCTGAGCAACGAGGCCGTCACGGCCGCCCGGCGCCAGGCCTCCGAGCTGTACGGCCCCGAGTACGTGCCGCAGTCGCCGCGGGTCTACAGCGGCAAGGCAGCGAACGCGCAGGAAGCCCACGAGGCCATCCGTCCCGCCGGCGACTCCTTCCGCACCCCGGCCCAGGTGGCCCAGCAGCTCTCCGGTGACGAATTCCGCCTGTACGAGCTCATCTGGAAGCGCACGGTCGCCTCGCAGATGGCTGACGCTAAGGGCTCCACCGCCACGATCCGCCTCGGCGCCGTCACCGTTGGCGACCCGGCCGACCGCCGCGATGCCGAATTCTCGGCGTCGGGCACCGTCATCACCTTCCCCGGCTTCCTCGCCGCCTACGAAGAAGGCAAGGACGAAAGCCGCGGCGACGACGAGTCCGAGGAAGCACGCCGGCTGCCCAACGTGGCCAAGGACGACGCGCTCACTGCCAGCGACATTGTCGCCGTCGGCCACGAGACCTCGCCGCCGCCGCGCTACACCGAAGCCTCGCTGACTGCGGAGCTGGAAAAGAAGGGCATCGGCCGCCCGTCGACCTATGCCTCCACCATCTCCACGATCCAGGACCGCGGCTACGTCCGGAAGCAGGGCTCTGCGCTGGTCCCGAGCTGGATCGCGTTCTCCGTGATCCGGCTCCTCGAACAGCACTTCCACGACTACGTGGACTACGAGTTCACGGCCGACATGGAAGCGGACCTGGACAAGATCGCCAACGGCCAGGCGGCCGGACCCGCGTGGCTCAAGCACTTCTACTTCGGTGAGGACTCCGAGCCCGGCCTGCTGAGCATCGTGAACAACCTCGGCGAGATCGATGCCCGCGAGATCAACTCCATCCCGATCACGGACGCGATCACCCTCCGGGTCGGCAAGTTCGGCCCGTACCTGGAAAGCTCCACCGCGACGGTGGATCCCGAGACCGGCGAGGTGGTTGAGGCGGCCCGCGCCAACGTCCCCGAGGACCTGGCCCCGGACGAGCTCACGGCCGCCAAAGCCGTTGAACTCATGGAGACCGCTGCCCCGGAGGAGCGCGTCCTCGGCGCGGACCCGCACACCGGGCACACGATCGTGGCCAAGAACGGCCGCTACGGCGCGTACGTCACCGAGATCATCCCGGAGATGACCGAGGAACAGCTGGCCAACCAGCCCGTTGAGTATTACAAGAACGGCAAGCCCAAGCCGCCGAAGAAGCCCGTCAAGGCCAAGCCGCGCACCGGGTCCCTGTTCGCGTCCATGAGCGTGGACAGCATCACGCTGGACGAGGCGCTGCAGCTCATGAGCCTGCCCCGCGTGCTTGGGCAGGACGCCGACGGCAACCCGATCACGGTGCAGAACGGCCGGTTCGGCCCGTACCTGAAGAAGGGCACGGACTCCCGCTCCATCGGCTCCGAAGAGGAGATCTTCACGATCACGCTCGAGGCGGCGCTGGAGATCTACTCGCAGCCCAAGCAGCGCGGCGCCCGCGCCGCCGTTCCGCCGCTGGCCGAATTCGGACCGGACCCGGTCTCGGAGAAGAACATCGTGGTGAAGGAAGGCCGGTTCGGCCCGTACATCACCGACGGCATCACCAACATCACGGTGCCGCGCACCACCTCGATCGAGGAGCTGACCCGGGAACGCGCCGTCGAACTCCTCGCGGAGAAGCGGGCCAAGGGCCCGGTCAAGCGCACGACGACGGCCCGCAAGGCGCCCGCGCGGAAGGCCCCGGCCAAGAAGTAGGCAGCACGCCGAAATCGCCGGAAACCTGCCGATTCGCCGGAAATTACCGGCGAATCCGCAGGTTTCCGGCGATTTTGCGTTTGCGGACCGGCCGTGGACGTGATCGAGTAGGAATATGACTGAACAGCCCGCACACCTGGACAACCAGCCGCTGAACGAACTCGAGGAGCAGCTCGCCCGGGGGGAGCAGCCGGACGCCAACCCGGTGGACGTGATCCTGGCCTTCCTCAACAACGAGGTCTATGTGGTCAGCTCCGACGCCCTCGAGGGCCCCGACTCGCAGGTGGAGCCGCTGGTCCTCGCCAACTCCTCCGGCAAGCCCGTCCTGGCCGTTTTCTCGCACCCGAGCCGCGTCACCGAGCAGTATCTCGCCGCCGCGCCGAACGTGCTGGGCACGCAGGGCGCCGCGATCATCGGCAACCTCGGCGCCGAGCTCGGCATGGTGATCAACCCCGGCGCCGCCTACGGCTTTGAAATCGACCCGGAGGGCGTGGCCAACATCCGCCGCGACTTCAAGCCAACCGACGAGCCCGCTGACGGCACTGCCGACCCGGCTTAGGCCCCCGATCGGCCAGACTGCGACGGCGGTATTCTTCGCGAATACCGCCGTCGCAGCTAGGCCGGCCGCTCCGTGGGGGGGAATAATGGCAGCATGCGTCTAGGCGTCCTCGACATCGGGTCCAACACTGTCCATCTCCTGCTGGTCGACGCCCATCCCGGCGCCCGGCCGGTCCCCTACGCCTCGCATAAACGGCGGCTGTCGCTCGTGCAGTACCTCGACGACGACGGCAACATTGACGACGACGGGCAGCATGAACTAGTCGAGTTCGTCCTCGAGGCGTGGGAATTCGCGGCCAAGCACAAAGCCGACGACCTCCTCGCGTTCTGCACCTCGGCCATCCGCGAGGCCACCAACGGCGCTGACGTCCTGGCCCGCGTCAAACATGAAACCACCGTCACCCTCCGGGAGCTCACGGGCAGCGAAGAGGCGTCCATGACCTTCTTTGCCGTCCGGCGCTGGTACGGCTGGGGTGCCGGGCCCATCCTGAACCTGGACATCGGCGGCGGCTCCTTCGAGATGGCCCTCGGACAGGACGAGCTGCCCGAGCTGGCAATGTCCGTTCCGCTCGGTGCCAGCCGGCTGACACGCGACTGGCTGCCCGAGGACCCGCCCTCGGCCAAGAGCATCAAGGAGTTGCGCCGCTACATCCGCTCCACGCTCAAACCCGCGGTGCGCAAATTCGAGAAGCTGGGCCCGCCCAACCTCGTCGCGGGCACGTCCAAAACTTTCCGGTCCCTCGCCAGGATTGCCGGGGCCGCCCCCAGCGGCGCCGGGCCCTACGTCAAGCGGGAGCTGCTGGCCCTCGACCTCGGGCTCTGGGCGCAGCGGATCTCGGCCATGGAGATAGGGGACAGGCTCCACCTGCCCGGCGTCTCCGAGGCCCGCGCGCCGCAGGTCCTCGCCGGCGCCCTCGTCGCGGAAGCGGCACTGGAAATGTTCAAGTTCGACAGCATGGTGACCTGCCCGTGGGCCCTGCGTGAGGGACTCATCCTCCGCCGCCTGGACCAGCTTGTGTTTGAGGGGCCGATCGATCCCGCGCCGCATGTGGCAGAGCAACCGCCGGCGCGGCTCCAGTCGCCGGAAAAGGCTCTCTGAGACGGCTTGGGCCAGTGGCGGGTGTCGCGACTGTGTCGATCCGGAGCGTCCTCGATCGTGTAATTGCTGAGAGGCCGGCACGGCGCCGGCTGATTCGACAAGGAGGCACCCGAAATGACGCAGTACCTGCTCAGCATTTACCAGCCGGACGGCCCCGCCCCGGACCCTGAGTTCCTCGAACCCATCATGCGTGACCTGGCGGCCCTGAACCATGAAATGCAGGCGGCGGGGGCCTGGGTGTTCGCCGCGGGTCTCCACCCGGCGGAGTCCGCGACAGTCCTGCGGCCCAACGGTGGCGAGATCCTGGTGACCGATGGGCCGTTCACCGAAGGCAAGGAGCACCTCGGCGGATTCACCGTGATCGAGGCCGAGGATCTGGACGCGGCCCTTGGCTGGGCAAGGAAGCTGGCCGGCGCCACCACACTTCCCGTTGAAATCCGTCCGTTCCAGCACTAGCCGCCGGGTCGGGGGTGCTGGTGTGGGTGACCGCCGTGGAGATGAGGCAGCGACCGAGGCGGACATCGCCCGGGTGTTCCGGCGCGAGTACGGCCGCGCCGTAGCCGTTCTGACGCGGACGTTCGGGAACATCGATATTGCCGAGGACGCCGTCCAGGATGCCTTTACCGCGGCGGTCCAGCACTGGCCCTCGGCCGGCGTCCCGCCCAGCCCGGCTGGCTGGATCATCACGACGGCACGGCACCGGGCGATTGACCGGCTGCGGCGGGAAGCCTCACGCGAGGACAAGCACGCACAGGCGGCCCTGCTCGCGGCGGCGCGGTCCGGGGCCGGACCCGCGCCGGCCGCCGAAGAGCAGTTCCTGGCGGAGCAGTCAGGGGTCGAGGACGTGGACGACGATACTTTGCGGCTGATTTTCACGTGCTGCCATCCTGCCCTGGCCGGGTCCGCCCAGGTGGCGCTGACGCTGCGGCTTCTGGGTGGATTGACGACGGCGGAAATCGCCAGGGCCTTCCTGGTCCCGGAAACGACCATGGCGCAGCGGCTGGTCCGGGCCAAAGCGAAAATCCGGGATGCCAAAGTCCCCTACCGGGTCCCGCAGGGCGCCGACCTGCCCGAACGGCTGCAATCGGTGCTGGCGGTGGTCTACCTCATCTTCAACGAGGGCTACAACGCGGGCCCCTCCGACGGCCCGGAACGTGAGGAGCTCTGCACGGAAGCTATCCGGCTCGGCAGGCTGTTGGCGTCGCTGATGCCGGACGAGCCGGAAGCGGCGGGACTGCTGGCGCTGATGCTGCTCATCGAGTCCCGCCGCGCCGCGCGATTCACGCCCGACGGGGGACTGGTGCTGCTCGCGGCCCAGGACCGGGGGCACTGGGACGGCGCCCTGGCCGCCGAAGGCCGTGAGCTGGTGCGCCGGTGCCTGCGCCGGAACCGGCCCGGACCGTATCAGCTCCAGGCGGCGATCAACGCCGTCCACAGCGACGCCGCGACCGCCGGGGACACCGACTGGGCGCAGATCCTGCAGTTGTATGACCAGCTCCTGGCCGTCGCGCCGGGTCCTGTCGTGGCGCTGAACCGCGCCGTGGCCCTGGCAGAGCTCCACGGGCCCGTTGCCGGGCTGGCGGCGGTCGAGGGCCTGGGACTGGACAACTACTACCTCTTCCACGCCGTCCGCGCAGATTTCCTGGTGCGCCTGCGCCGCTATCCGGAGGCCGCCGAAGGCTACAGGCGGGCGCTGGCGCTTGCCGGCAGCGCGGCGGAACGCCGGTTCCTGGAAGGCAAGCTTCGCAGCCCGGTGTTCGGCGGGGCCGCAGACGGTTAGAAAGCAGACGGTTAGAAAGCAGGGCCGGGCCGCGCCCCGTGACGGGGCCGTTCACGCCGGTTAAAAGAGTAGGGCCGGGCGATCTGGAGCAGGACTTGGGGGAACTCTGCTGCAAATCGCCCGGCGCACCGCCGGCTCCGGGGGAACCGGCTATCATCACTCGCACCTGTTGAGGCACTTTCAAAGATAATGGCCGATCATGGGTGCGCAGCGAGTTTTCCCTGTGTGTTCGCTGGCAATCCGACGGCGCCCGCCGGGTGGTGGCCGGCTCCGCCGCAGGGGCTTTAAACGGCAAAGGCACCGGCGGTACGCTGCGGGAAAATGGGAAAACCCGCTGCAACCACCGGTGCCGCGCAGGCATCCGCATGCCTGCTGCATCACTCGCACCCTCAATGAGGTAGTTACAACGTTAGGTTCCAAAGTTGTGCGCTGACTGCGCTGAAGGTGGGAGCTGGCTGGGAATCACGTCAGACTGCAATGATGGGGACATGAGCAACCGAATCGCATTCCTGGGCTGTGGGTCAATGAACGAGGCAATTATGGCGGGGCTGATCGACGGCGGCGTCGACCCGGGCGACATTGTCGCGACAGTCCGCCGGGCCGGGCGCGCGGCCGAGCTGGCCCAGCGCCACCACGGGATCACCGCCATCGCGGGCGAAGAAGAGCCCGACAACAATAAACAGGCCGCCACCGGCTCCGCCGTCGTGATCCTGGGAGTCAAACCCGTGGGGATCGCGGACCTGGCCCGGGAAATCAGCGGATCCCTTTCACCCGGAACGATCGTCATCAGCGTTGCGGCCGCCGTGTCACTGGAGCAGCTGGAGGCGGCGCTGCCGGCCGGCCAGCCCGTCATCCGCACGATGCCGAACACACCGGCGAAGCTGGGCCGCGGCGTCGTCTCCGTCTCGCCCGGGACCAGCTGCTCCGCCGGGCAGCTCCAGCGCGCCAAGGACATCCTCGCCGCCGCCGGCACGGTCGTGGAGATCCCGGAAGAGCAGGTGGACGCCCTCTCCGCGATCAGCGGCTCGGGCCCGGCCTACGCCTTCTACCTGGCGGAGGCCATGGCCGAGGCCGGGGCACGACTGGGCCTGGACCCGGAGCTGTCGCTGTTGCTGGCCCGCGAGACCGTCGCCGGGGCGGGCTTCATGCTGGCTGAGCCGGGCGCGGATCCTGCCGCATTGCGCAAGGCGGTCACGAGCCCGAACGGCACCACGGAACGGGCCATCGCCACCTTTGACGAGCGCGGACTGCCGGCCATCATTGCCGACGGCGCCCGCGCGGCGGCTGAGCGCGCCGCAGAAATCACCCGACAGCTCGCCTGAGCCGGCCCGGGCGGACACCGGAGCAGGCCGCGGCTCCGGTTTCCGCAGGCTCCGGTTGTGGCCTAGGGGCGGGCAGCGAACCGTTCGAGCAGGTCCACGTGGCCCGAAACGATGAGCATGTCCCGCGAGGAAACCTTGGTTTCCGGCCGCGCGTAGGTGAAGTCCTCGCCCGGGGACTTCACGCCCACGATCGTGACGCCGTACTTGGACCGGACCTTGGACTCATCGAGGGTGAAGCCCACGGTCTCGCGCGGCGGGTACATCTTGACGATCGCGAAGTCGTCGTCAAACTCGATGAAGTCCAGCATGCGCCCGGAGACCAGGTGCGCGGCACGGACGCCGGCGTCGGCCTCCGGGTAGATGACGTGGTTGGCGCCGATGCGGGTGAGGATCTTGCCGTGCGAGGGCGTGATCGCCTTGACCCAGAGGTGTTCGATTCCGAGGTCCACGAGGTTGACGGTGATCAGCACCGAGGATTCGATCGAGGTGCCCACGCCCACGACGGCGGAACTGAATTCCTGGGCGCCGAGCTGGCGGAGGGCATCGATGTTGGTGGCGTCGGCTTCCACCACGTGCGTCAGGACGCTCGCCCACTTCTGGACGAGGCTGCGGTCGCGTTCGATGGCCAGGACCTCCCGGCCCTGTTTGACCAGCTGTTCTGCGGTGGATGCACCAAAACGGCCCAGCCCGATCACCAGCACGGGGGCGTTGTGGGCGGGGCGGTTGACGGCGCCTGAGGAACTAGCCAATGATCGGTCTCTCTTCCGGGTAGTGGTACAGCTGGCTGCGCTGGCGCAGGGCCAGGCCGGCGGCAAGGGTGACCGTCCCGACGCGCCCGGCAAACATGAGCAAAGCGAGGACGTAAACCCCCTCCGGCGGCAACTCTGCACTGAGGTTGGTGCTGAGGCCCACCGTGGCGAAGGCGGAAATGGTTTCAAACAGGACCCGGTCCAGGGAGGCATGGCTGATGTGCAGGAGCAGGAGGGCCGAGACCGAGACGAGGGTGGCGCCGGCGACGATCACCGAGATGGCCACGCGCATGGTGCCCTCGGGGATGGTGCGGCCGTAGATTTTCACGTCCGCGTCGCCGCGGGCCTCGGCGGTGATCGCCAGGAACATCACGGCGATGGTGGTGACCTTGATGCCGCCCGCCGTGGATGCGGAACCTCCGCCGGCGAACATGAGGGCATCGGAGAGCAACATGGTGGTGGACTCCATGTGGTTCTGGTCCACGAGGTTGAAGCCGCCGGAGCGCAACATGACTGAGGCAAAGAGCGCGTGCGTGATCTTGTCGCCGAGGTCCATGTCCCCGATGGTGCGCAGGTTGTCCCACTCCAGGAAGCCCCACAGGACCGTGCCGGCGGCCAGGAGTATGAAGGACACCTGGATGGTCAGCTTGGTGTGGAGGTTCCATTTCTTCCACCGCAGCCCGTTCTGGTGCAGCACCATGACGACAGGGAAGCCCAGGCTGCCCAGGAACACGCCGAGCATCAACGGGACGAGGATCCAGAGATCGGTTTCGTAGGGGACGATTCCGTCCGAATGCGGCGTGAAACCGGCGTTGTTGAACGATGAAATGGCGTAGAAGACCCCGTGCCAGACGGCCTGCGGGAAACTCTCCCCAAGGAGCAGGAAGCGGGGGATCAGGGTCACGGCCAGGGCCGCCTCGATCACGACGGAGGTCACGATCACGATCCGGAGCAGCGTGCCGACTTCGCCGAGCCGGCCGGCGTTCATGGCCTCTTGGGCGATCAGCTTGCCGCGGACACCAAGTCTCTTGCTCACCATGAGCGCCAGCAGCGACGCGAGGGTCAAGGTGCCCAGGCCGCCCACGAAAATGCCGACCAGGATCACGAGCTGGCCGAAGAAGGACCAGTGCACAGCCGTGGAGACCACGGTCAGGCCCGTGACGCAGACAGCTGACGACGCGGTGAAGAACGCCTGATGCAGCGGTGTGACCTGTCCCGTCGCGGAAGCTAAGGGCAGCGAGAGCAAAGCGGTGAAGACCAAGATCACGACGCCGAACGCCGAGAGCGCCAGGCGGGCGGGCGAGCTGTTCGCGATGCTGTCAATGAAGTCGCGCAGGCGTGTGAAGATCCACAGGCCTTCCCGCTCCGGCATGCCTGGCTGCCAGCTGGCCGGGCTCGTGGACCTCGACTGGCTTTGCGTCATGTTCTTCCTCGGTTGAAACTTCTTCCCCAAGTAGTAAACCACTAAACACCGGGTAATGGCCGGGGGAACGCCCGTGCGCGCGCGGGAAGCCGGGGACCGCTCGGGTAGCCTGTGATTGATGACATTCCTGCCCGGACTCGCTCAGACCGCGCTGCCAACGACGGTGGTGTGGGCCCCAGCCATGACTGCCTACAACTTTGGCCACTCCCACCCGATGGCGCCGGAGCGCATGGAGCTCACAGCGAAGCTGGCCGGCAGCCTTGGACTGCTGGATCTGGAGCACGTCTCGGTGGCGGCTCCGGACGTCGCCACCGACGCGGAGCTGTGCGCGGTCCACAGCCCGGAGTTTGTGGCCGCCGTGCGGCGCGTGAGCGCAAACCCGGACACCTCCGACCACGCCAGGGGTCTCGGAACCGAGGACGACCCCGCCTTTGCCGGCATGCACGAAGCCAGCGCGCGGCTGGCCGGCGGTTCCCTGCTGGCGGCCGCAGCTGTCCTCGACGGCAGCGCCGTGCGGGCCGTGAACTTCGGCGGCGGGATGCACCACGCCTCCCGGGAGCGCGCGAGCGGTTTTTGCATCTACAACGACGCCGCCCTCGCGGTCCAGCGGCTGCTCGACGGCGGCGTCCGGCGGGTGGCCTACGTCGACGTCGATGCGCACCACGGCGACGGCACGCAAAGCATCTTCTGGGACGATCCGCGCGTCCTGACCATTTCGCTGCACGAATCCGGACTGACCCTCTTCCCGGGCACCGGGTTTGCCAACGAGATCGGCGGACCGAACGCGCAGGGCAGCGCCGTGAACGTCGCCCTCCCGGCCGGCACCGTTGACGCCGGGTGGCTGCGGGCCTTCCACGCCGTCGTGCCCCAGCTCATTGGCGCGTTCGAACCGGAAGTGATCGTCAGCCAGCACGGCTGCGACTCGCACCGGCTTGACCCGCTCACGCACCTGAACATCAGTGTGGACGGCCAGCGCGAGGCCGCCACGGCGATCGGCAACCTCGCCGCCCGCTATTGCGAGAACCGGTGGATTTCCACCGGGGGCGGCGGCTACAACGTGGTCAGCGTGGTCCCGCGGTCCTGGAGCCACCTCATAGCCATCGCCGCCGGCCGCCCGGTGCCGTTGCGCACCCCGGTTCCGGAGGACTGGCGCAACTACGTCAGAGACAAGTACGGCGCCAGGTTCGGCGTGGAGCCCCCCGAGACGATGGGCGACGACGTGGACCTCTGGTGGCGGTCCTGGGAAGTGGGTTTCGACCCCAACGACGAGGTGGACCGCACCATCATGGCCACCCGCAAGGAAGTGTTTCCCCTGCACGGACTGGATCCCTGGTTCGACTGAATCCGGGCCGGGCTTGGGGGCTTGCACCAACGGAACAATTCGTGGATGCCATCTGGCGTATATGTCGCTAGTGTGGAGGGCATGGTGACAGACGACGTATTTGCCGTCATTGCTGAGGCAACCAGGCGTGACATTCTGATAGCCCTCCGCAAGGGGGACAAAGCGGTGGGGGAACTGGTCCAGGAGCTTGAAGCAAGCCAGCCCACCATTTCCAAGCATCTCAAAGTCCTCCGCGAAGCGGACCTGGTGAGCATGCGCGCCCAGGGCCAGAAGCGGTATTACACGCTCAACCCCAAGCCGCTCGCCGGGATCGCCACCTGGCTGCAGGCGTTCGACGTCGGCCCCGCCGCGACGGCGGACGCGGCCGCCGCCCTCCACCCCGAAGCCGGCCCCGCCGCCGTCCCGGAAGGCCTGGCCGCCGCGGTTCCGCAACCTGCCGTCCCGCAACCGGTCGCCGCGCAACCCGCCGCAGCACTGGCGGGCCGCCCTGCCGGCAGCCCGCTGAGCCCCGCCGTCGTCATTCCGGTGGGAACGGCGGGGGACGACAAAATGCCCCAGCAGATCGGGCGGACCGTGGGCCGGGCCGCCACCAGGGCCGCCGATCTCCTGGCCAACCTGCCCAAGTTCGGCCGCAAGAAGTAGGCTGTCCTGCCCCGCGTATGCCGCCCTGGGTATGCGCTGCGGCCATCCGTTTCGCCCAAAGTGGCACCCGGCCGATCGTTTGGGCGCCCGTGGCTTGCCAGGGGTGCTAGGTGCGGAGGATCCGCACGTGCCCGGGCGTGAGCTCCGCGACCCGGCTGACGCCCAGCAGTGCCATGGTGCGTTCCATGTCCTTCTCCAGGATTTGGAGGGCACGGTCCACACCGGCCCGCCCGCCGGCCATGAGCCCGTACAGGTAGGCGCGGCCGATCAGCGTGAAGTCGGCGCCGAGGGCGAGGGCGGCGATGATGTCCGCGCCGCTCATGATGCCGGTGTCCAGGATGATCGCCGCGTCGCTGCGGTCCGCCTTCAGCGCCGCGGAGACCTCCGGGAGCAGGTGGAACGGAATCGGTGCCCGGTCCAGCTGGCGGCCGCCGTGGTTGGAGAGCACAATCCCGTCCGCGCCATGGTCCACCACCTTGCGGGCGTCGTCGACCGTCTGGATGCCCTTGACCACGAGCTTGCCCTTCCACGTCTCGCGCAGCCAGTCGAGGTCGGCAAAGGTCAGGGTGGGATCGAACATGGAGTTGATGAGGTCCGCGACCGTGCCCGTGTAGCGGGACAGCGACGCGAAAGTCATCGGCTCGTGGGTGAGGAAGTTGAACCACCACGCGGGCCGGTAGGACGCATCCAGTACGGTCTTGAGTGTCAGGGCGGGCGGGATGGTCATGCCGTTGCGGACGTCGCGGAGCCTGGCGCCGGCGACGGCGGTGTCCACCGTGACCATGAGCGTGTCATTGCCCGCCGCGGCGGCACGCTGGATCAGTTCCAGTGAACGCTCCCGGTCCGTCCACAGGTACAGCTGGAACCAGTTGCGGCCCGTGGGTGCGGCGGCGGCCACGTCCTCGAGCGACGCCGTGCCCATGGTGGAGAGGGTGTACGGAATGCCGGCGGCTGCGGCGGCCTGGGAACCGGCATATTCGCCCTCGGACTGCATCATCCGGGTGAAGCCGGTGGGCGCGATCCCCACCGGGAGGCGGGACGGCCCGCCCAGGATGTCAGTGCTGAGGTCGATGCTGGAGACGTCCCGCAGGACCCCGGGCCGGAATTCAATGTCCAGGAACGCCTGGCGGGCGCGGCGGAGGGAGATTTCGGCCTCGGCGGCGCCGTCCGTGTAATCGAAGGGCGCCTGGGGTGTGCGGCGCTTGGCCATGTCCCGCAGGTCCCAGATGGTGCTGGCACGGCGCAGCCTGGCGGCCCTGCTGAATTCCGGCTTCTTGAACTGCATCAGGGGAGCAAGGTCGGCGTACTTGGGCACGCGGCGCTTCAGCGCGGCAGGGAGCCCGCGGGCGGCCGCGGCTGTGTGCTGCCCGGACGCGGAGACAGCAGGGCCAGGGGCCGTGGCCGCGGGAGTGGTCGGAGCCTCGGGGTTGCCGGGCGGGACGGTGTGCGTCATGGCTGCCTCCATTTGCGGATCGGATGCTGTGCTGGGTTTCCTCACACTCTAGGTGGTGCCGGTGTGCCGCGAAATGTCATTTCGCGGCAGCGCCGGCGAACACTGCCGCGACGTGCCTGCCCGGCGACCACGTACTCCTGGCCGCCCGGAACTAGCCGCCCGCGAATTGTTACGCCCGGCGTTTGCTCCGGCCGCGGCTCCGGGGCTATCGTCAGCGCTATGACTAACCGTTGGTATGCGTATTTTTCGTTGGCTCTGGAGGGGCCCGCGTCTAACTGACACGCATCCAACTTTCCTTCAGAGCCAACAGGGCAGAGATTATTCTCTGCCCTTCGCCATTTCTTCGGCGGGTTCTGACCAGGGCCCGCTCCGCACCCGGAACAGGACCCGAATATGAGCATCGAAGCAGCCACCGGCCCCCAACACTCCACCTCGAACCTGCGCGTCAGCGAGTTCACCCCGCTGCCCACCCCGCAAGACCTCATGGCGGAACTGCCCCTGGAGGCCCGCCTGGCCGAAGTGGTCGGACGGGGCCGGGACGAGGTCCGGGCCATCATGGACGGTGTGGACGGCAGGCTGCTCGTCATCGTGGGCCCCTGCTCCATCCACGACCCCAAGGCGGGCCTGGAATACGCCCGCCGGCTGGTCAGCCAGGCAGAGAAGCACCGCGAAGACCTGCTGATCGTCATGCGCACCTACTTCGAAAAGCCGCGCACCACGGTGGGCTGGAAGGGCCTGATCAACGACCCCCGGCTGGACGGCAGCCACGACATCGCCGCGGGCCTGCGCGCGGCCCGGTCCTTCCTGCGCCAGGTCACCGCCCTCGGCCTGCCCACCGCCACCGAGTTCCTTGAGCCCATCAGCCCCCAGTACGTCGCGGACCTGGTCGCCTGGGGCGCGATCGGCGCCCGCACCACGGAGAGCCAGATCCACCGCCAGCTGGCCTCCGGGCTGTCGATGCCGATCGGCTTCAAGAACGGGACCGACGGTGATCTCCAGGTGGCGCTGGACGCGTGCAGCGCCGCCGCTGCCGCCCAGGCGTTCCTCGGGATCGACGACGACGGCCGGGCGGCGCTTGTGGCTACCGCCGGCAACCCGGACACCCACGTCATCCTCCGCGGCGGACGCAAGGGCCCCAACTACTCAGCCGCCGATGTTGAAGCGGCCTCAGCGAAACTCGCCGCGAAGCAGCTCAACCCCCGTCTGATCGTCGACGCCAGCCACGCCAACAGCGGCAAAAACCACCACCGCCAGGCCGAGGTCGCCCTCGAAATCGGTGCGCAGCTCGAAAGTGCCGGAGCCGCCGCCGGGGCCATCGCCGGCGTCATGCTCGAGAGCTTCCTGGTGGGCGGGGCCCAGAACCTTGATGTCAACGCCGTTACCGGCTCCGGACGGGACGGGCTGGTCTATGGCCAGAGCGTCACGGATGCCTGCATGGACTGGGACGTGACGGCGTCGGTACTGGGCCAGCTGGCCGCCTCGGCCCGCACGCGGCGGACCCGTGCCTGAGGGAAGAGCAGGAGGAGGGGCGTGCCGCGGGATTTTCGAGATTCCTGCGGAAACCGTGTGGGGATTCCTGAGGAAGTCTTTCACTTTGGCACCATGAGCAACTAGTGTTGCTAACACATGGTTGTTTGATGGCTCAGCATCGGCACACCGCCATGTCAACAGGTGGGGCTGCCGTTCGCTTGAGCAAAGGAATAGGGAAATGTCTACGGAGGCCAACTTCTCCAAGGCCCGTTTTTTGACCGTGGCCGAAGTCGCGGAACTTATGCGGGTATCGAAAATGACTGTGTACCGTCTTGTGCATTCGGGGGAGATGCCGGCCGTGCGGTTCGGCCGCTCCTACCGCGTGCCGGAAAACGCCGTCGAGCAGTACCTCAAGGGTGCCGTCGTCGACCGGAATGACGGCCACGCCGGAACTGGCTGATCAGTCAGCGGCAACATTCACAGCGTGAATCGACTGCTTTGGGTCCCGCACGGGACCCGCGGTCGTGGGGTGCCTCGCAGAGGCGGTACCCTGTTAAGGAACGTTTTACGTCATTGTAAGAACCTGTCAGTTGCTTCAGTCTGCTGCTTAGCCCGCGGACCCTTCCCAACAGGCAGGTACTGCATCTAGCCGGTAAGGAACTTTCGTGGGTTCAGTTATTAAGAAGCGTCGCAAGCGTATGGCCAAGAAGAAGCACCGCAAGCTGCTTCGCAAGACGCGCCACCAGCGTCGCAATAAGAAGTAGCAATACTTCGAAATGCATGAAATGCCCGTTGCCTTCCAGGCGACGGGCATTTTTCTTGCTCAGGCCTCGCCCGGATCCCCGGCGTCGGCCCGGAATCCCAGCGGAAAGCCGCGGGCGGCCTAGCGGCTGGGGCCGCGGAAGCGGGAGAACCCCCGCCACAGGCCGTAGATGGCCCCTCCGACCGTCGCGGCCTTGAAGCCCAGAGTGGCGGCGCGCCGGCCGGCACGGAAGTCGTAGACCGGCCAGTTGTGCTCGCGGGCGTAGCGGCGCAGTTTGGAGTCGGGATTGATGGCAACGGGGTGCCCCACCATGCTCAGCAACGGGATGTCGTTGTGGGAATCGCTGTACGCCCAGCAGCGGCTCAGGTCCAGGCCCTGCTCCTCAGCAATGTGCTGGACCGCGACCGCTTTGGCCGGTCCATGGAGGATCTCGCCCACAAGCCGTCCCGTGTACGAGCCGTCCATGATCTCGCCAACTGTGCCCAGCGCCCCGGTCAGGCCCAGCCGGGCGGCAATGACAGTGGCCACCTCGATCGGCGTCGCCGTGACGAGCCATACTTTGCGCCCGACCCGGAGATGCTGTTCGGCCAGGGCCTTTGCCCCCGGCCAGATCCGCGACTCAATCATCTCGTCGTAGACCTCTTCGCCCAACGCCTCGATGTCCTTGGCCGTGATGCCGGCGGCCAGCGTCAGGGCGGAATCGCGGACTGCGTGGACGTCATCCATGTTTTCGCCGCGCAGCACGAACATGAACTGCTTCCAGGCGAACCCGGCAGCCTGCGGCAGGGTGAAGGCGCCACGCTGGTAAAGCTTGCGGGCGACATGGAAAAGGCTTGCGCCCTTCATGAGGGTGTTGTCGACGTCGAAAAATGCGGCCTCGCCGTGCTGCGTCGATGCAGCAGGCTCATTGGCCACAATGACGTATTTCTCCTCGGGCATGCCACGAGTCTAGTCAATGACAGGCCCCCGGCCGCCCGCGGGACGCGCGACGCGACGGCAGGACGGGCCCGGACCCGGGCGGACTGCGCCGCGCGTCGACGCCGAAGTGGCCGCCGGGCTACGGTGGATGCATGGCCAAACCCGCACACTTACCCGATGTAGTTCTGATCACCAAGGCTGACTGCCACCTGTGCACAGAGGCGCGCGCCGCCGTCGGCCGGGTCACCGCTGCGCTCGGAATAGATTGGTCGGAAAAATCGGTGGACGACGACGCCGGGCTGCGGGAACGTTTCGCCGAGGAGATCCCGGTGGTGCTGGTCAACGGCGTCCAGCGGGATTTCTGGAAGATCGACGAGGCCCGCCTGACCCGGACCCTGCAACGGGTCCTCGACCAGCCCTCCTGACGGCGGGGTGCTTTGTTGCGTGATGCGCGGGGGCTCTAGAGTGGGAAGCACAACGCGACGCAATGGAGCAGATAGTGACTTCGCTGGATTCATCTCCCGGGCCTGTTCCCGGGGAAGCCGGGACTGCGGCCAAACAGATTCCGCCCGCGGCCGTGGCCCGGCTGACCATCTATCTGCGCGCCCTGACCACGCTGCTGGCTGACGGTGTGGACCGGGTCTCGTCCGAGTCGCTGGCCGAGGCCTCCGGAGTGAGCTCCTCGACGCTGCGCAAGGACCTATCCTATGTTGGCTCCTACGGAACCCGGGGTGTCGGTTATGAGGTCCAGTACCTCAACCGCAACATCGCCGCCGCCCTCGGGTTGACGCACGACTGGAAAGTCGCGATCGTCGGTGCGGGCAACCTCGGCAAAGCCCTGGCCCGGTACGGCGGATTCGAGTCTCGAGGCTTTGACATTGTGGCAATTTTCGACGCCGACCAGATGGTGGTGGGCAGTGAAGTCGGTTGGCTGCGGGTCAGCGACGCCGCCGACCTTGAGCCGGTACTGCAACGGACCGGTGCCAACATGGTGGTCCTCGCTTTGCCCGCGGCGGTGGCCCAGGACGTCTGCGACCGGGTGATAGCCGCCGGCGTGCGGAGCATCCTCAGCTTCGCGCCGGTGATGCTGCAGGTCCCGCCGGGAGTCAACCTGCGCAAGGTGGACATGGCAACGGAACTGCAGATTCTGGCCTATCACGCACAAAGGGCGCAGGACCCGGAAGACGCCGACTAAGATCCGCCAGCCCTCCGGTTCCCGCGCCCGCTGAGTGGTACCCCCCTGGGTGGTTCTTGGCGACGCTACTTCCCGAAGGGGGCTCCGGGCTGTCCATAGGGGTTGGCAAAGGGCTGCCGCTTCTGGAAGTACGGCGCTGCCGCGGGCAAGTAAAGCAGCACGATAGCCGCAATGCCCACGAGTGCCGCCAGGGTGGCGAGGCTGAGCGGGATGATGTTGAAGACCGACAAGGCGGCGAACACGGTGCCCAGGATGCGGGCCCAGTTCCTGCCCTTGCGGACATTGAATGCCACGAGGGCATACAGCCCGGCGCTGATAGCGGCAAACACCACGATGGTGCCGATCAGGACACCCTTGATGGATTCGAAGTCGACGCTCGTGCCGCTCGCTGCCATCTGCTGCTCGAACATGTCCCTGACGGCAGGGGTGTCCAGGGTTCCCAGGGACACCAGCATGGAGATGACCCACAAGGCTCCGGCTGCGATGATCAGCCAGAACGACGTATTGACCAACTGGGGAACCGCGCCCTGAGCCTGCGGCTGGTCGGACGGGTACTGGGCGTAGGGGGACTGGCCGTACGGGGACTGGCCGTACTGCGGTGCCTGCGGGGCGTTCTGGCCGTAGGCGGGAGGTGTCTGCTGGCCGTACTGCGGCGTCTGGGGGGCGTTCTGGCCGTAGGCGGGAGGTGTCTGCTGGCCGTACTGCGGCGTCTGGGGGGCGTTCTGGCCGTAGGCCTGGGGTGTCTGCTGGCCGTACTGCGGCGTCTGCGGGGCGTTCTGGCCGTAGGCCGGGGGTGTCTGCTCGCCGTACTGCGGAGTCTGCGGGGCGTTCTGGCCGTACTGCGGTGCCTGCGGGGCCGGCGTGGATTCCCCGCCCGGCTCGGAGCCGTTGGGAGGCGGGGGCTGGACTGGGGGATTGCTCATGAAGCGGTCCTTTGCGTGTCGATCGAATCGGCCACCGGGATCAGAGATCCTGCCCTGCCCCCAGCATGGTTTAGCTCAACCGTACCGCGGGCCGGCCGCCGTGTGGATCATTCCGGAGAGGTATTCTCAAGCCCCATTCGCTGGCCGGCGCGTGGCGGCGGGGGCGACCCGGCGCTGCCACGATTCCGCGGGTGCCCTGTGCAGCGGCAGGCCTAGATTCGGCCCCGGTTGGCGGCAAACCAGGCCTGTGCGTTCGGCAGCCACATGAGCACGGTCGCAACGAGGCTGATGAGGAAGCCCGGCAGGCCTCCGCCCGCCCGGCCGTCGGCTATGCCGGAACTGATGAGTGCCAGCACCAGGGAGATGCCGGCAAGGATGGTGAGGGCGAAGCGGGCCCATTCCCGGCCTTCCTTCATCTTCATGGCCAGAATGATCTGAGCGGTTGCCAGTGCGAGCGCCACGATCACGAGCAGCAGCACCAGGAGCCCGATTGCCGGCGCAAAGGCGACCAGGACGAAGGACCCGAACAACCCGATGACTCCACCCAGGAGGCCCAGGAGCCCGCCGATCAGCCAGATCCAGTAGGAGACCTTCAGCTCGGTGGGCATTGCGGCAACCTTGAACATGCCGGAGAGCCCGCCGGCAGGCAGTGCATCGCCGAAGTTCCTGGGGCGGTCGGTGGGCATCTCGAAGCGGAATCCGCCGGCCGACGCCGGCTGGCCCTGGTACCCGGGAGGGGGTGCCTGATACCCCGGCGGCGGTGCCTGGTACCCGGGAGGGGGTGCCTGGTATCCGTGAGGGGGCGGCGGGTTGGCGGGAAGCTGCGGTGGGCCGGCGGGCGGGACGCTGCCCGACACCGGCGGCTGGGCGCCCGGCTGCTGCGGAGGTACATCACTCGGGTTGCTCATGGCTCTCACTGTAGACCGCCGTTTCCCTGTTATCTAGGGAATCTGGAGCCGCGTCGCGGTGCCCGACGGCGGCGCCCGAGAGGGGCAGACAGCAGCGGCGAAAAACAACAGCGCCCCGCTTCATCGCGAAGATGAAGCGGGGCGCCGGACCCGGCTGACCGGCGTCGGCCGTCAGGCGCGGACGGGAGTGACCGGGCCGCGACCGTGCTTGATGCTGGCTATGCTGCGGGAGCGATGAAGGCCAGTTCCAGGTTGATGGCAACCTTGTCGCTGACCAGCACGCCGCCGGCTTCGAGGACGGCGTTCCAGGTCAGCCCGAAGTCCTTGCGGCTGATCGTGGTTTCGGCGCTGAGGCCGGCGCGGGTGTTGCCGAAGGGATCGACGGCCACGCCGTTGAATTCGGTCTCGAGGGCCACGGGGCGGGTGATGCCCTTGATGGTGAGGTCGCCCTGGAGCTCGTAGGCGTCGCCCTTGGGGACGATGGTGTTGGAGACAAAGGAGATCTCCGGGAACGTCTCGACGTCGAAGAAATCTTCGCCGCGGACGTGGCCGTCGCGGTTGGCGTCACCGGAGTCGAAGCTTGCGGTCTTGATCGAGGCGTTGACCTTGGAGTCGGTGACGTTCTCGGCGAGATCCAGGGTGGCGGCGGCGTCGGTGAACTGACCGCGGACCTTGCTGATGCCGGCGTGGCGGACGGTGAAGCCGATCTCGCTGTGCGACGGGTCGAGGGTCCAGGTGCCGGTGGTGACGTTTGCGGGAAGTGCCATGGTGGTTCTCCTTGAGTCGGGTTGGTACTACGGTGATTCGTCTGATCGCTAGTTGAAGCATCATTGGTTGAAATCTCAACTAACTGCTTCACCCAGTATAAACATGCATTTGCATCTTTTATTCCAACTCCGGGGAACATTTTTCCAAACTCATCAGTTCTACCTCCCGTAGAAGATTTCAGATCGACCGGCATCTTTGAGAAACTGGTAGACATGCCCCAAGCCACTGTTCATTTGCTCCGCCACGGCGAGGTCCACAATCCCGATGGTGTCCTGTACGGCAGGCTGCCGGAATTCCACCTCTCCGAACTCGGCCGGGAGATGGCCCGCACCCTGGCGGAACACTTCAGGGAGCGGTCCGCGCAAGGGGCCAGGATCGTCCACCTCGCCGCGTCCCCACTGACCCGCGCTCAGGAGACGGCGCAGCCGATCGCCGACGCCCTGGGCCTGGAGATTGCCACCGAATCCCGCATCATCGAGGCCGCCAACTACTTTGAGGGCCTCCGCGTCTCGAAGGCGGAGCTGCTGCGGCCCAAGCACTGGGCCCGGCTGTACAACCCGTTACGGCCCTCCTGGGGTGAGCCGTACAAGGAGCAGGCCGCGCGGGTCATCGCGGCCATTCAGGACGCACGCGTCCGTGCCATCGAACTGGGCGGCAACGGGGCCGAAGCCATCCTTGTCAGCCACCAGCTGCCCATCTGGGCCACGCGGCTCAGCGCCGAAGGCCGGCCGTTGTGGCACGACCCGCGCAAGCGCGAATGCACCCTGACGTCCCTGACTTCCCTGGTGTTCGACGACGCCGGCGGCCTCGTGCGCGTCGACTACAGCGAGCCCGCTGCCGCCCTGCTGCCCGGTGCCGCCAGCACCCCGGGAGCCTGACCATGGCCGCGAACCGCCGCGAAAACATGCCTTTGTCCCGCCGCAGCGTCCTGACCGCCGGCGGGGTCGCGCTGGCCGCGGTGTTCGGGCTGTCCGGCTGTGCCCAGGACGACGCCCTCGCCAAACAGGCCAAGGCCGGGGACAACAAGAACTACGTGGCCGGCGACGGGTCCGTGACCGAGTTCGCCGTCGCGGACCGCAAGAGTCCCGTGGCGCTCAAGGGGACGCTGTTCGACGGCACGGCCGTCACGTCGGCGGACTTCCCCGGCAAAGTGACCGTGCTGAACTTCTGGTTTGCCGCCTGCGCCCCCTGCCGGGTCGAGGCGCCCTCCCTCGAGGCGCTGAACCAGGAATTCAAGACCAAGGGCGTACAGTTCTTCGGCGTGAACCTGCGCGATGAGAAGGCCACGGCCGACGCGTTCGACAAGACCTTCAACCTGACGTACCCGAGCTTCAACGACAAGGACGGCGCCGTGCTGCTGGCCGTCTCCGGCCTCGTGCCGCCCGGCGCCGTGCCCACCACCCTCGTGCTGGACAAGCAGGGCCGCGTCGCCTCCCGGGTCCTGGGCGAAATCCAGCAGGGCACCCTGAAGTCCCTCATCGCCGCCGCCGTGGCCGAGTAGCGCGGCCCACCGTGAACAGCCCCTTCGCTGAAGCCATCCTGAACGGATCGCTGCTGCTTGCCATTCCCGTCGCGCTGCTGGCCGGACTGGTCTCCTTCCTCTCGCCCTGCGTCCTCCCGCTGGTGCCCGGATACCTGGGCTACGTCACGGGTCTGACCGGCGTCGACCTGCAGAAGCAAAAGCGCGGGCGCATGCTGGCCGGCATCGGGCTGTTCGTCCTCGGTTTCTCCGTGATCTTCGTGCTGCTCGGCGGCGCCTTCGGGCAGCTGGGCAGCTTCATCACGGGCTCGCAGAACATGTGGATCACCCAACTGCTGGGCGTCCTGGTGATCGTCATGGGCGTGGTGTTCATGGGCGGCTTCGGCTGGCTCCAGCGCGATGCCAAGATTCATGCCAAACCCCCCGCCGGTCTGTGGGGTGCGCCCTTACTGGGCATCACCTTCGGGCTGGGCTGGGCACCGTGCATCGGTCCGACATATTCGGCCGTCCAGCTGCTTAGCCTGTCCGGCGGCTCCTCGGCGGCCAAGGGGGCGTTCCTGGCGTTCGTCTACAGCCTTGGGCTGGGAATCCCGTTCCTGCTGATCGCCCTGGCCGTGCGCCGCGGCATTGGCGTGATGTCCTTCTTCCGCAACCACCGGCTCGCCATCCAGCGCACCGGCGGAGGCATCCTGATCCTGCTTGGGATCCTGATGGCGAGCGGTGTGTGGGGCACCTGGGTCTCCGGGTTGCAGTACTGGTTCCAAACCGATGTGAATTTGCCAATCTGATGAGCGAGCGCGTGAACGAAAAGAAGAAGTCCCCGAAGCCCGAGGCCGTCCTGCCCACGCTGGGTCCGTTGGGCATGCTCCGGTGGGCGTGGACGCAGCTGACCAGCATGCGCACAGCCCTGTTCCTGCTCTTGCTGCTGGCCGTCGCCGCCGTGCCCGGCTCGCTGTTTCCGCAGCGCCCGGCTAACCCGGCGATTGTCACGCAGTACATCAAGGACCACCCGGACTACGGCTCGATCCTGGACTCGGTGCAGCTCTACGACGTCTACTCCTCGGCCTGGTTTTCCGCGATCTACATCCTGCTGTTCGTCTCGCTGATTGGCTGCGTGATCCCGCGCGCCATCGCGCACTACAAAGCGATGCGCTCCCAGCCCCCTCGCACGCCCGCCCGCCTGTCCAGGCTCCCCGAATACGGCACTCTGGTGATTCCGGCCGACGCCGGGATCCCGGCGTCGGCCGCCATCACCGACGCCGCCGAGCTGCTGAAAAAACGCGGCTACCGCGTCGACGTGCGGGACCGCGACGGCGTCCGCCCGTCCTTGGGTGCCGAGCGCGGCTTCCTGAGGGAAGTCGGCAACCTCGTCTTTCACACCGCGCTGATCGGAGTGCTGGTTTCGGTGGCGGCCGGCGGCCTCTTCGGCTACAGCGGGCAGCGCATCTTGGTGGAGGGCGACACGTTCGTCAACACCCTCGTCGGCTACGACCAGTTCACCCCCGGCACCAATTTCCAGAGCAGCCAGCTGCAGCCCTATTCGGTCCAGCTGGACAAGTTCGACATCACCTTCGACCGTGAATCGAAGGGCAAGTTTGGTCAGCCCATCGACTTCACCGCCGCCGTGACCACGAAGGAAAACCCGGACGCACCCGCCAAGAAGGAGGTGCTCAAGGTCAACGACCCCCTCAGCCTCGGCGGCACCAGCGTGTACCTCACCGGCAACGGCTACGCTCCCGTCGTCACGATTCGCGACGGCGCGGGCAATGTTGCCATGCAGGGACCCGTGGTGGCCAAGCTCCAGGGCGAGAACTACTACTCCTCCGTGGTGATCAAGGTTCCGGACGCCAAACCCGAACAGCTCGCCTTCGCCGGGTTCTTCCTGCCGACGGCGTTTGTCACTGACAAGGGCGTGTCCTTCAGCGGTGATCCGGAGCTCATCAACCCGCAGCTGACCCTGAACTCCTACTTTGGCGACCTCGGCCTGGACGCGGGCTCCCCGCAGAACGTCTTCGAGCTCGACGTCAAGAAGCTCACGCCGCTCAACGCCCGCAACCTGGACACCAAGGGCATCGTCCTGGCACCCGGGAGCAGCTACACGCTGCCGAACGGGAAGGRTTCCATCAGTTTCGACGGCGTCAAGCGCTACATCGGCGTGGACATCCACCACAACCCCGGCCAGCTGTACGCCCTGATCTTCGCGCTCCTGGCCGTGGCCGGGCTCGTGACCTCGCTCTATGTGAACCGCCGCCGCGTCTGGGTCCGCACCGGCGCACACGAGGACGGCCGCACCATGGTGGAGTACGGTCTCCTGGCCCGCGGTGAGGACCACCGCCTGGCCGGGGAGGCCGCGGCAATCCGCAAACTCCTTTCCGACGATTGGCTGTTGGGCGATGAGGCCGCGACCGGCTCCCAGCCCGCTCCCAGCGCAACAGCGGATAATGACCGGGCGGATAAGGCCAGCACGGCAACAGGCAGCACGGGTGCCGGCGGCACGCACGCCGCTCCTGAACAACCCGCAGAAGACTTCATCCAGTCAACAGCCGGCTCTTCCGAGTCGAAGAAGGATCAGTAATGCCGTTCTCGATCAACGAAACCATGGGCCAGTACAGCGAGCTGTTCATGCTGCTGGCCGCCGGCACGTACACGGTGGCGTTCATCGCCTTCGCCTGGGACCTGGCCAAGAGCAGCAAGACGCTGCGCGCGGTGGACCTCAAGGCCGCGGAGCTCTCCGGTGCGGCGGCCGAGGCCAATGCCGCCCGCGTTCCCGTCGGCGTCGGCGCGGGGGCCGCCGGAGCCGACGTCGCCCGCTCCGATGCGGACGTCAGCGGCCCGGCAGGCCGTGCCGAGCGTCCGACGTCGGCCACCTCCCGCCCGGGCACCGCCGCAGGCGCGGGCCAGACCGCCGACGGCAGCATGCGCTACGCCGGTGAGCGGCGTGCCCCCGCCCGCGTCGCCGTCGCGCTGACCGTCCTCGGCGCCGCGATTCATGCGGCCGGCGTGATCACCCGCGCGCTCGGTGCCGGCCGGGTGCCGTGGGGCAACATGTACGAATTCCTCACCACGGGCGCGTTCGTGGCCGTGGCCGTCTTCCTGCTGGTGCTGATCCGCCGCGACCTGCGCTTCCTTGGCACGTTCGTGATCGGCCTGGCCATCATCATGCTGGTTGCCGCCTCCATCGCCTTCTGGACCCCCGTGGGCCATCTCGTGCCGGCGCTGCAGAGCTACTGGCTGATCATCCACGTTTCCATCGCGGTAATGTCCTCGGCCCTGTTCACCCTGACCTTCGCGATGTCCGCGCTGCAGCTCGTGCAGTCGCACCGGCAGAAGACCATCGCCGCGGGCGGTGCCGACAAGCTCGGGTTCATGCGCCTGGTCCCGAACGCCCTGAGCCTGGAGAACCTGTCCTACCGCATCAACGCGATCGCGTTCGTCGGCTGGACGTTTACGCTCATGTTCGGCGCCATCTGGGCGGAGAAAGCCTGGGGCCGGTTCTGGGGCTGGGACACGAAGGAAGTCTGGACGTTCGTGATCTGGGTGGTCTACGCCGGATACCTGCACGCCCGCGCCACCCGCGGCTGGACCGGAACCCGAGCCGCCTGGCTGTCGATCGTCGGCTACCTGTGCGTGGTCTTCAACTTCACGATCGTGAACCAGTTTTTCAACGGCCTGCATTCCTACTCGGGACTGTAAGCCGCACCCCGGCCCATAACCGCACCCGGGCCGTAACCGCACCCGGGCCGGCTGCTTCCGGGGTTGCGCGGAGCCCGCCCCCATCGATTCGCCACAGATGGCCTCTATGCCCCGTGACTAGCGGCCATCTGTGTCAGGTGGGCGCGCTGCGCGGGGGGTGGGGTAGTGCGGCATGGCGTGGCGTGGCGGGCATCTGCGTGCTGGCAGCTGGGCGCGCTGGGCATGGCTGAGGGGCTTCGGGCGGGTGTTTCCGGGGCTGCGCGGGCCCGCCCCCCATCGATTCGCCACAGATGGCCGCTAAGCCGAGGCGCTTAGCGGCCATCCGCGTCAGATTGGTGCGCTGCACGGCGATTATGGCAGTGCGGCATGGCGTGGCGTGGCGGGCATCTGCGTGCTGGCAGCTGGGCGCGCTGGGCATGGCTGCGGGCCTCGGGCGGGTGTTTCCGGGGCTGCGCGGGCCCGCTCTCTCTCGATTTGCCACAGATGGCCTCTATGCCCCGTGACTAGCGGCCATCTGTGTCAGGTGGGAGCGGTTGGGGGCGGGCACGGTGACGTTGCCCGGGCTTCGGGCCTGGGCCGGGAGTCCAGCCGCGCTCCAGCAGCGCCGCACGCACCCGGGTAGCCGCGGCAGGCTCCATCCCAGGGCCGGGCGGGGTCAAGTGCCATTGGGTCAAGACGACGACGCGCCACCCGGCATCCCTGGCGTTCTCATCCCGGAAGATGTCGCTGCGACGCTGGGCCGGACTGGCGTGATGCCCGCCGTCGTACTGAATCGCGATCTTTTCTTCTTCGTAGGCGAGGTCCGGGTCCTGGATCCAGCCGCCGGTCTCATCGAACATCGGGAGGTTGATTGCGGGTTCGGGCAGGCCATGCCGAATCAGGAGCAGCCGGAGTTCGGTCTCTTTGGGGGAGTCCGTGTCGGCGCGTATCAGGGACCGGGCCTGCATAGCCCGCCGGTAGCCCGCCCTGCCTTGCTTCCCGGCGAGGAACGCGTCCAGCTCATGGATCGTGGTCAATGAATTTCTCCGCCGCAGCWGGAAATCCCCGGCGATCACCAAGTCATCGAGGCCTAGTATGCCTGCGAGATCGAACCACGTCCGCAGTGGGGAGGTGCAGCTAACCCTCACCCCAGCTACGATCTCCTCCGGTTCGAGTGCCTGCTGATGGCCCACCACATTCTTATGTCGCACCGCCCGCTGGCCCGGCCGACTCGTCAGATGGATGACAGCCAGGTTCTCCAAGGCCTGCGGCAGGGGAAATCCCCACAACACTGCCGCAGACAGGTGGCTCACGATTGCGCCCGTCACGGCAGTCAGGGCATGCACACGTTTCAGCAGACTGTCCGGGGTGGCGGCCGTGGCGCGCACCCCGTAACAGGGGCTGACGAGATCCCTGGCCCGGGTCCGTCGTCGCCCCACCCCGGCAGTGCGGGCCTCGGCCACAGTGAAGGGCTGGTTTCGAAGATGCGGGGGGAGCTCACTGGGCGGGCGCATACGGGCATTCTGCGCCCGCGCCGAAGGGGCTTGCAGGTTATCCACAGCGCGGGCAGGGTGTGGGGGAGGAGTGGCCGGTGTGGGCAGCAGGGGCGGTCGCGGATGAGGGGCGGCCATTTGCCGGAGATGGCCGCTAAGAGCGTGGGATTCCGGCCATCTGCGGCGAACGGCCGCAGTTGGATGCCCGGGGTGTGACGGGGGACGGCCGGAGATGGGAATGGGGCGTCTGGGCCTGGTGCGCGTACACAATGGCCAGAGGTGGTGTGGGCAGCAGGGGCTGGCGCGAATGAGGGGCAGCTGTTTTCCCGTGGCGGCCATTTGCCGGAGATGGCCGCTAAGAGCGTGGGATTCCGGCCATCTGGGGCGAACGGCCGCAGATGGATGCACGGAACGGTGCTACTGGACTGCTACGTGACTGTTACTTGACCTCGTCGGTGCCGGGCGTTCCGGCGTCGCCGGGTTCGTGGGCACCGCCGGCGCCTTCGCTGCCGCCGGCTTCCGCGTTGCCGGCGTCGTGCTTGCGGTCCTTGGCGTCAAGTTCTTCCTTGAGCTTCTTGAGCCTGTCGGCCTCGGCCTGGTTGCGGTGGCGGATCTCAAGGTTGCGCAGGAATTCGGGGTCGTCATCGGGCGCTACCGGGTGGCTGTACGCGACCGGTGCGGTGTCCGTGGCGCGGGGGCGTCCCATGAGAAACCACAGGGTGGCGCCGACCACGGGGAGGAGGACCTGCACGAAAATCCAGGCGGTCTTGGAGATGCCCCTGGTCAGCCGCGCGTCAGTGCGGATGAGGTCCACCAGTCCATAGACAAACACGGCCAGTATGACGATCGGAACCACTACACGGAGCATATCTTCAGTCTAGCCGTCGGGCGCCTCGACGGCGCCGGTCACTATGCCCGGGTGCTGGCTGCCGGGACCGCGGACGAGGGGAGCGGGATAGCCGAAGCAGCGCGCCGTCCTGGCGGCTAAACTTGAGGCGTGGCTTTCCTCAAATACACCCTTATTCGACTCGCGCTGTTTGCGCCCTTGTTTGCGCTCTTTCTCTACCTGCAGCTGGGAGTGCTCCTGGCCGCCCTGTGCGCCGGAATGATGTCCTTCGCCGTCAGCTTCCTGTTCTTCCAGAAGCAGCGCGACGCGGCCACCGCAACGCTCCACCACCGGTTCTCGGGCAAGGCCAAGCCGATGCGCAGCGCAGGCGAAGTGGCCGACGCCGAGGCCGAAGACCGCCTCGTGGACGAGAACCCCGACATTGCCGTCCGCACGGACAACCGCCCCAAAGATTCCCGGCAACCGGGGGCCTGAGCCCCCGGGTTCGTCCCCTGCAGCCCCGGGGAGCCCCGGGAGACCGCGGCTCAGAGCCCCCGGGCTGGTCCCCTGCCGCCCCGGGGAGCCCCGGGAGACCGCGGCTCAAAGCCCAGGCTTAGAAGCCGTGGCTGAGGACGAGCCCGAGTGAAAACAAGGCGGCGAAGCCGAGGTTGATTAGTCCGGTCTGCTTCAGGACCGGGATAAGGCTCTTGCGGCGCCGCCCGGCGATCATCAGCCAGGACGGCATGAGGCTGGCGGGGATCAGCAGGAGCACGATCAGCATCCATGGCCGGGCGGGGGCCAGGACGATGACCAGCAGGATCGCGACGGCCAGCATCAGCACATAGCTTTCGCGCGCATGCTTGTCCCCGAGCCGAACGGCCAGGGTCTTCTTCCCCGCCTTCCTGTCGGTCGGGATGTCGCGGACGTTGTTGGCCATCAGCAGGGCGCACGCGATCAGCCCCGTGCCGATCGCACCGATGATCGCGGCCAGGCTCAGCTGCCCCGCCTGGGTGTACGTGGTGCCCAGCGTTGCGACGAGGCCGAAGAACACAAACACGAAGACGTCGCCCAGGCCGAGGTAGCCGTACGGGTTCTTGCCGCCGGTATAGCCCCAGGCGGCCAGCACGCAGCCGACGCCGACCAGGATCAGCCACCAGGCCTGCGTGATGATCACGAGGATCAGGCCGAACAGCATCGCCAGCCCGAACGCCGCGAACGCGGCCCGTTTGACGTGCTCCGGGCTGGCCGCGCCCGAGCCCACCAGTCGGAGCGGACCCACCCGGTCCTCATCCGTGCCCCGGATCCCGTCCGAGTAGTCGTTGGCGTAGTTGACGCCGATCTGCAGGAGCAGGGCGACCAGGGCGGCCAGCACGGCGTTCAGCAGGATGAACGAATCCATCTCGTAGGCGGCTGCGCTGCCGATCAGCACCGGTGCGATTGCGGCCGGCAGGGTGCGCAGTCGGGCGCCTTGGATCCATTGTGCGGCTGTGGCCACGGTCAGTACCTCGTTGGTTGGTTGAATGCTCGTTGGTGGTTTGAGTTGCCGGCCGGAAGCCGGAAGCGCTTGTCTATTTTCCCTGATGGAGGGCGTCCAGCAGGACCGTCATGCCCAGCCGGTCCGGTTTCCCGTTGGGCAGCATGAGCAGTTCCGCGGCGGGCAACACTGTTTTCGGGGCCAGTGCGCCGAGCGACGGTGCCCAGGTCTGGTTCCGGCGGTCGGCGAACGCCGCGAGCCCTTCCGGGGAACTGTCGGCCACTGCGACGTACGCGGCCAGGGCGTGGCCCCACTCTGCGGACGGCACGCCGGCGACAAAAGCCGCCCGCACGCCGTCGAGCTTTTCCAGCTCAGCCTGGACATGGGCGGCGGAAACTTTGACGCCGCCGGTGATGACGACGTCGTCGGCCCGGCCGAGCACGGTGAGCCGGCCGTCGGCGTCCAGTTCACCGAGGTCATTGGTCCGGTACCAGCGGACGCCGTCGGCTTCGATGAACGCCACTGCCGAGAGCTCTGGGGCCTGAAGATAGCCGGCGGCAATGGTTGGCCCGCCCAGCAGGATGCGGCCGTCGTCCTCCACCCGGACCAGGACGTCCTCGAGCGGGAAACCGTCGTACACGCACCCGCCGCAGGTCTCGGACGAGCCGTAGGTGGTCACCACCCGCACGCCGGCGTCCCGGGCGGTGTCGAGCAGCTCCGCGGACGCGGGTCCGCCGCCGAGCAGGACGGCGTTGAAGCGCCGCAGCACCGCCAGCGTCTCGGCGGAGGGTGCGTCCAGCAGGCGCTGGAGCTGAGTGGGCACCAGCGAGGTGAAGCGGAGCTTGTCCGTGAGCTCCAGCGCCGCGGCGGTGAAGGCCTCCGGCGTAAAACCGCCGGACAGGTCCATGACCCACGGGCGGGTCCCGGCAAAGAGCGAGCGGACCAGCACCTGGACGCCGGCAACATACTGGACGGGAAGGGCCAGCAGCCACTGGCCCTCGCCCTTGAGCGCAAAGGCTGTCGCCACAGACGAGGCCGCCAGGGCATCGACGGTCAGGACGGTCGCCTTCGGCGTGCCGGTGGACCCGGAGGTCCGGACCACGACGGCCGCGTCCTCGATGCCGGCCGTGTCGGGGAATCCCAGCACCGGCGAGCCGTCCGGCCCGGCGGAGAGTTCGACGGCGGGTCCCTCGCCGTGGAGGGCAGCAGCCAGCGCCTTGAGCGCAGGCTCGATGTTCATGGCTCCGGAAGTCACAGCGCGCCTTAGAAGTAGTACGGGAAAGCGGACCAGTCGGGATCGCGCTTCTCAAGGAAGGCTTCCTTGCCCTCCACGGCCTCGTCCGTCATGTACGCCAGGCGGGTCGCCTCGCCGGCGAAGACCTGCTGGCCGGCCAGGCCGTCGTCGGCCAGGTTGAACGCGAACTTGAGCATGCGGATGGCCTGCGGGGACTGCCGGGCAATGTCGGCGGCGTACTCCAGGGCGACCTCCTCGAGGCGTTCGTGCTCCACGGCCTCGTTCACGGCGCCCAACCGGACCATGTCCTCGGCCGAATATTCACGGGCCAGGAAGAAGATTTCCCGGGCGGACTTCTGGCCGATCTGGCGGGCCAGGAGGGCCGAGCCGTAGCCGGCGTCGAAGCTTCCCACGGTGGCGTCGGTCTGCTTGAACTTGCCGTGCTCGCGGGAAGCGATGGTGAGGTCCGAGACCACGTGGAGGGAGTGCCCGCCGCCGGCTGCCCAGCCGTTGACGACGGCGATGACCACCTTGGGCATGGTGCGCATGAGCCGCTGGACTTCCAGGATGTGCAGCCGGCCGGCGCGGGCGGGATCGATGGATTCCGTCGTTTCGCCCTGTGCGTACCGGTACCCGTCGCGGCCGCGGATCCTCTGGTCCCCGCCCGAGCAGAACGAGTGGCCGCCGTCCTTGGGGGAGGGGCCGTTGCCGGTGAGCAGGACTGTGGCCACGTCCGGGGTCATCCGGGCGTGGTCCATGGCGCGGTAGAGCTCGTCCACGGTGCCGGGCCGGAAGGCATTGCGGACCTCGGGACGGTCGAAGGCGATGCGGACGGTGGGCAGGTCCCGGACCACCGTCCCGTCGGCGGAGCGCTCCACCTGCCGGTGGTAGGTCATGTCCTGGAAGTCGTCGAAACCGGACACGGTGCGCCACCGGGAGGGGTCAAAGACGTCGGATACCTTGGCGGGGATTTCGTTGCTCACAGTCCGAGTCTAGTAATCGCGTCAGCTGATGCAGAACTCGTTGCCTTCCGGGTCCGCCATGGTGTGCCAGGAATGCGGCCCCTGGTTGGCGGACCAGAGGAACGTGGCGCCGCGCGCTTCAAGGGCCGCCCGCACGGCGTCCTTGTCCCCTCCCGCGAGCCGCACGTCCCAATGGACCCGGTTCTTGACCGTCTTTTCCTCCGGGACAATCTGGAACAAAACGCGGTGGGCGGGCGCTTTGGCGTCGAGTTCCTCGGGCGGGCGGATCGCGGCGCCCTCGCGCCACACGAGCTTGCCCCGGTGCGTGGTGGTCTCCGCCTCCGTCGCGAAGCCCTGCTCGATCATGGAGTGGATGAAAGCCTCATCCTGCGGCTCCACGGCCCATTCCAGGGTTTCGGCCCACCAGTCGGCGAGCTCGTGCGGGTTTTTGCAGTCGACGACTATCTGGATTTTCAGTGTCATGGGAAGAACCTACGACGTCGCGGCCTGCGGCGGTAGGGTTCAGGCGCCGCAAGGCACCGGAGGCCCTTGCGGCGTAAGGGAGTCCGCGATCCGCCAGATCGATCCATCCCAGGTCATCAGGTAGTCGAGCTTCCATTCCGAGCAGGACTGCCCGTCGGGACCGTGCTGCGCGTCCTGAACGGTCCTCAGCCGGACGGACGCCGTGAGATCGGGCCCGGCAGCGGATACGTCCTCGACCTCCAGCGTGCGCCAGAACGACGAGCCGAGCCCCTCCCGCCATGTCACGAGTCCACCCATCCGGTCCTGCATCTCGGGTGTCAGTATGGCGAACGCGAGGTCGTATGCGCCGCGGTTGATGGACTGGCCATGAAATACCAGGCTCTGGGTGATGTTGGCGGCCTGCGGGTGATCGGAATTCACCGTAACGTCTATCGCGCTGGTGTCTGCCGGTGCCGGCAGGCCGCAGCTTGTCGGGGACAGCGAAGTGGTGCGGTTCTTCCAGCTCTCGACGGCGAGGACAGCCTTGCGGGCATCCACAGCGAAGGCCGTGCCCTCGGCACTGTAGTTACCTTCGCTGCCTGCACCGAAAACCCAGGCCCGCTTGGAGCTCACGACTCCTGCCACCTTGCCGTCCATGGTCAGCAACGGGCCGCCGCTGTTTCCAGGATTGATGGCGGCGTCGGTCTGGATCAGGTTGCTGACCGTTCTTGCGCCGATTGTCTGCTCCCGGTTCAGTCCGCTGACGCGTCCCGCGGTGAAGGTCAGGTCGGCGTCCAGGGGAAAGCCCAGCGCCGCCACGTCTTCGCCCAGTGCCGGGGGAGCGCTGACGAAGTCGAAGATGTGGCCGCTGACCGGKCGGGCGGTGCGCAAAAGGGCAAGGTCGGCCGCCTCATCAATTCCAAGTACCTGCGCGCTCGAGATTTCTGTTCCGAGGCTGATGCTGATGGCGGCTTGGTCCTTCACGACGTGTGCGGCGGTGACGATGAGGTCATTCTCGATGAGGAAACCGGTACCGACGCCGCCGGCGTCGCACAGCGTGACGTTGATCTTTGCTACTCCGGAGCGGACACTCGCGACGGTGCCGGCCCACCCGCCCGGCTGTCGGCTTCCGGTAGCGACCGGGTCTGGTGCTGTGACGGCCGCCTGGCTGGTTGGCGGCGGGGTCGCCGGCGCTGCAGACGTGGCCGTTGGGGTGGCCGGTGCAGCCGGTGCAGTCGGTGCGGCGCCGGGAAGGGACACGCAGCCGCTCAGCGCGAGAAGTGTCGTCATCGCCGCAGCTGCCGGGAGTGCGAACATTCGGTGGGCGTGGGCTTTCATGGCAGTCCTCCCCAATACAAGGTTGCCGCTCCAGCCCTCCCAAACCATCGCGAAGTGCCCTCAAGATAACGCATGCGCCGGCGAACAACCAGAGGGGAGCCGGGTGCCATGCGTCGCCGCCTTGCTTCGGTTACCCCTGCACTTGCTGCAGCTGTTCAAGCACCTCGGGCGGAATGGCGTAGATGAAGATGACCGCCAGGAGGTTCTTGGAGGCGTGGACGAAGTAGGAGAACATCACGTTCTTCCCGGTCCAGACGTACACGAACACCAGGACGGCGCCCATGGCGAGGTACGGCATCAGCACCTGCAGGGTCATTTGCTCCTGGCCCACGATGTGCAGGGTCGCGAACAGGACCACGGACATGATGCAGCAGACCCAGAGGTTGACCCGGCGGCTCAGCTTGCCGATCAGCAAATGGCGGAAAATGTACTCCTCGACGAACGGGCCGACCAGCACCAGCAGCGGCACCATGAGCCAGACCGGGACCTGCTGCATGAGCGCCTGAAGGCCGGCCTGGTTGGCGGAGGTCTGCACCGGTCCGCTGAGGGCCACGAGAACCGCGGTGAGGATGAGCATCGCCACGACGGTCAGCGGCACCATCAGGGCCGTGAACCAGGGCCTTGTGGCAAGGACGCGGAGATCGCGGACCGCAACATGCCGCGCGGCGGTCAGGGCAAGGACGCCGACCGTTGCGTAGAAGATCAGGTTCACCGCGTAGGACGCCACCGCAGGATTGGGCGATATCTGCAGCAGCAGCGGCTCCAGCAGGCTGCCCGCCACAGCGAATAGACCGGCCACGGCAACATAGAGTCCAACAGTGATGAAATCCAGCGGGGAGAACCGGTAAAGCTCCGGCTGCGGCGCGGGTGGTGTACGGAGAGCTGTGCCCATGCCCCCAGCCTAGCGCCGAGGCAGGAGGACGCGGTCCAGCTGATCCGCGGCGCCATCGCAGACCTGGCGCCCGACGGCGGCACCCGCCTCAGTGCCCAGGGCCTCAGGGCCTCCGTGCCCAGTGACGGCCGGCGGTGCCATACTGAGGACGCAAGCCGCCGTCGGGCAGGCTGGCACCTACTGCGAGGACTCCTTGAGCGAACATCTCCGCCTTTCGGGCGTATCCCACGGCTATGGGGACCGCCAGCTCTTTGCCGGCGTCGACGTTGCCATCACGGCTGGCGAACATGTGGCGATCGTCGGCGAAAACGGCGCGGGCAAATCGACGCTGCTGCGGATCCTGGCCGGATTCGAGGCCCCGGACGAGGGCACGTCCGTCAGCCACGGCCGCGTGGGCTACCTCGCCCAGACCCATGGCCTGCCGGAGCAGTTCACTGTCAGCGACGCGATCGATGCCGCACTGGAATCGCTCCGCGCGCTGGAGGCCGAGCTGGACCGCCTGGAGGACGGGCTGGCCGGCGCGGAAGCGGACGAACTGGAGCGCTACGGAAACCTGCAGACGCAGTACCAGCTCCGGGAAGGCTACGCCGCGGAATCCCGGGTGGAAGCGGCGCTGGACAGGCTCGGCCTGGGCGGGCTGGACCGGATGCGGACACTGGGCTCGCTCTCCGGCGGGGAACAGGAACGGGTGGCGCTGGCCTGCGTTCTCGCCGATCCCGCCGACATTTTGCTCCTGGACGAACCCACCAACCACCTGGACGCGTCCGGCACGGCCTGGCTGGAGGCGCGGCTGGCCGCGCACCGCGGCACGGTGGTGGTGGTCTCCCACGACCGCGTGCTGCTGCGCAAAGTGGCCTCAACCGTGATTGAGGTCGACGCCGAGCGCCGGTCGGTCAACCGGTATGGCAACGGCTACGAGGGCTACCTGCGCGAGAAGGCTGCCGAGCGCCAGCGCTGGGCACAGCAGTACCACGGGTGGCTGGACGCGATGGCGGCCGAACGGCTCCAGGCGGACACGGTTGCCGGCAAGATGGGCTACGCCCGCCAGCGCGACGGCGACAAGATGGGGTTCGACTTCAAGGCCGGCACGTGGCAGAAGGCGGCCACCAGCAAGGTCCGCAACGCCCAGGAGCGTCTGCGCCGGCTGGAGGCAAACCCCATAGACCGTCCCCCGGTGCCCCTGAAACTGGCAACGGATCTGCGGGCGGACGTAGCTGTTGGCCCGGCGCTCGAGGCGAAGGGGGTCGCGGTGCCCGGCCGGCTGGCACCCACGGACTTCCGGGTGGAAGCCGGCCAGAAGATCCTCATTACGGGCCCCAACGGTGCCGGGAAGTCCACGCTGCTCTCCGTCCTCGCCGGCACGCTGGAACCGGCCCAGGGCAAAGTGGTCAGGCACGGCCGGATCGGCTACCTGCAGCAGGAGTTGGAACTCCCGCAGCGCCCGGGACTGCGACTCCTGCCCGCCTCTGCCGCGGGCCTGGGCGGCAACATCGATGAGCACGCCGAGGCGCTGCTGCGCCTGGGGCTCTTCCGGACCAGCGAATTCCACGTGCCGGTGGGCAGCCTTTCCGCGGGGCAGCAACGCAGGCTGGCGCTGGCCCGGCTCCTGCTGGGCGGGTTCGGGACGATGCTGGTGGACGAGCCCACCAACCACCTGGCGCCCGTGCTGGTGGAACAGCTTGAAGCGGCCCTGTCTGAGTTCGCGGGGACACTGGTCATGGTCAGCCACGACCGCGCGCTGGGTGAGTGGTTCAGCACCTGCGCCAGGCGAGGAACGAGCCGAGAAACAAGGCACGGCGCCAGGCAGGAAACCGGGCACGGAAACGGCGCCGGGAACTGGCTCCGGTACACGATGCGGGACGGCGCCCTGGCGTAGCAGAACGATTCGCCGGAGCTGGCGCGGTTCAAATAGAACATTATTCGGCCATTTGACGGATTAGGTGTCATTAATTAGGCATAGCGCCTGACTGCTGTTGCCCGCGTCACGGCCGGTCCGGGAATTCCAGTACGATGGATGAGCCGCGCGAGGGTTTGACTCCTTGTGGGGTTCGGTACATCTTGCTGTCCCACCGGGCAGAAACCCGAATGGAATGTAACCGAATCCCGGTCCCGTCCCGGCCATAATCCGACCTACAAGGAACCGTTGTGCCATCAATTACCCCCACAGAACTCCAGAGCGCGCCCGCGGAATCCGCCGTCGACTCGACCCTCAGCGCCGAGGGCTATAAGAAGACCCTGAGCGGGCGCCACGTAACGATGATCTCGATGGGCGGCGCGATCGGCGTCGGCCTGTTCATGGGCGCCGGCGGACGCCTGGCCTCCACGGGCCCGGCGCTGATCTTCTCCTACGCCATCGCCGGCGTGATCGCCTACCTGCTCATGCGGGCACTGGGCGAGCTCATCATGTACCGCCAGACCTCGGGCTCCTTCGTCAGCTACGCCGGCGAAATGTTCGGCAAGAAGGGCGCCTTCCTCTCCGGCTGGATGTACTTCATCAACTGGGGCATGACCGGGATCGCCGAACTGATCGCGATCGGCCTGTACTTCCAGTTCTTCTTCCCCAACGTGCCGGTGGAAGCCTCCGCGATTGCCGCCCTCGCGCTGCTCGTGGCCGTCAACCTGCTCAGCGTCAAGGCGTTCGGCGAGTTTGAATTCTGGGCGTCCTGCCTCAAGGTCGGCGCCATCCTGATCTTCCTGGCCGTTGGCACCTTCATGGTGGTCACCAACGCCAAGGTCGGCACGGGCCACGCCTCCGTGACCAACCTCTTCGCCGACGACGGCGGAATGTTCCCCAAGGGCGCCCTCGTCATGGTCCTCGTGCTCAACGCCGTGATCTTCGCCTACAACGGCATCGAACTCGTCGGTATCACCGCAGGCGAGATGCAGAACGCCAAGCGCGAAGTGCCCAAGGCGATCCGCGCCGTCGTACTGCGCATTGTGGTGTTCTACGTCGGTTCCGTACTGCTGCTGGCCATGCTGCTGCCCTCCGACCAGTACAAGGCCGGCGTGTCCCCGTTCGTCACCGTGTTTGGCCAGATGGGCCTCGGCTGGGTGGGCGACGTGATGAACATGATCGTCATCACCGCCGCGCTGTCCTCCTGCAACTCGGGCCTGTACTCGATCGGCCGTGTCTTCCGCACGATGGCCAACAACGGGCATGCCCCGCAGTGGCTCACCAAGATGTCCAAGCGCCACGTGCCGTACGCGGCCATCCTTGCGATCGCCGCTTTCTACCTCGTGGGCATCATGCTGAACATCTGGCTGGGCGGCTCGCACGCCTTCGACCTCGCGCTGAACACCGCCTCGATAGGCGTGATCTTCACGTGGGGCGCCATCTTCGCCAGCCAGATCGCGCTGCGCCACCAGAAGGGCCGCGTCTCCAGCCTGCCCATGCCGGGCTCGCCGTGGACCAGCTGGGCCGGGCTGGTCGCACTGCTGGCCATCACCGTGCTGATCGGCTTCGACACCATGACCAGCAAGACCGGCGAGGTCTTCCACCTGGGCCTGTGGACCCTGGCGACCGTTCCGTTCTTCGCCCTGGTGCTGTGGCTGGGCTGGCAGAAGGTCAAGAACAACGCGCCCAAGAGCGAGCTCTACAGCTGAGCCCCACCGGTCCCGGCACGCAGAAACGCGACGGCGGCAGCCACCTGGCAAGGTGGCTGCCGCCGTCGCGTTTAACCGCGCATAATGCGGAGAGCCTTCAGTAGCTGGCGGGGGTGCCGCCGGGCTCAGCCACCGCGTCCGGTGGGATGAAGTCGGCGGCGAGGGCCTCGGAGCCGCGGGCCAGGATGGACACGTCGGCCCCCACCAGAACGAACGCCGCGCCGGCGGCCATGTAGCCACGGGCCGTTGACGGGTTGAAGGCGTTCACGCCGGCAGGCTTTCCGGCCGCTGTGGCGGCGGCAAGGCAGTGTTCGACGGCGGCGCGCACCCGTGGGTGTTCCTGCTGGCCCAACAGGCCCATGGAGGCGGCGAGGTCGGAGGGCCCCAGGAAGATCGCGTCCACGCCCTCCACCGCCAGGATGTTCTCCACAGCGGCAACCGCGGCTTCGGATTCAATCTGGACCGTGACGCTGACGGTGTCGGAGGCGCGGGCGAGGTAGTCCGGGATCCGGTTCCAGCGCGCGGCCCGGGCAAGGGCCGAGCCCACCCCGCGGACGCCGTGGGGCGGGTAGCGGGTGGCGGCCACGGCGGCCTCCGCCTCGGCTGCCGAGTTCACCATGGGGATCAGCAGGTTCTGGACGCCCAGGTCCAGGTACTGCTTGATGAGCACCGTGTCATTCACCGGCGGCCGGACCACCGGATGGACCGGGTAGCCGTGCACGGCCTGCAGTTGGGCCAGGATGGATTCGAGGCCGTTCGGGCTGTGCTCGGCGTCGATCAGGAGCCAGTCCAGGCCGGACCCGGCGCAAAGCTCAGCCACCAGGGGACTGCCCGAACACACCCACATCCCGGCCAGCGGCCGGCCGGCAGCGCCGGTTTGGTTGCGCAGGGCGTGCTTGAAGGTTGCGTCGGGTTCTACTCGAAGCGGCATGTGATGCTCCCCAGGGGTCCGTAGTCGGCGTGCACGGTGTCACCCTTGTAGACCCAGAGGGGTCGGGTGAAGGAGCCGGCGAGGATGATGTCGCCGGCTTTCATGCCATCGCCGTGGGCGGCAATCTTGTTGGCCAGCCAGTGCACGCCGTTGGCCGGGTGGTCCAGGACCCCTGCCGCGACGCCGGTTTCCTCCACGGTCTGGTTCTTGTAGAGGATGGCGGAGACCCAGCGCAGGTCCACGGCGTCCGGGCGGACGGGGTTGCCGCCGATCACCATGGCGCCCATCGCCGCGTTGTCCGCGATGGTGTCCACGATGGTCCGGCCCTCCATTTCGATCCGGGAGTCCAGGATTTCCAGGGCCGGGACCACGTAGTCCGTGGCGGTCAGGACGTCGAAGATGGTGCAGCCGGGACCGGCGAGGTCGGTCTTCAACACGAACGCGAGCTCCACCTCCACGCGGGGATGGGTGTACCGGTCCCAGTCCACGGAGCAGCCGGTTTCCAGCACCATGTCATCGAAGATGGCGCCGTAGTCCGGCTCGGTGATGCCGGTCGCGGCCTGCATCGCCTTGGACGTGAGGCCGATCTTGCGGCCCACGAGCCGGCGTCCGGCGTCCTCGTTGCGCCGCCGCCACAGCCGTTGGACTGCGTAGGAGTCCTCCACCGTCATCCCCGGGTAGCGGGTGGTCAGGCGGGGGACCGGTTTGCGGTTCCGGCCGGCTTCCAGCAGTTCGTCTGCGATGGCCTCGATCGTCGCGGAATCCAGCACGCTAAACCTGCGCCCCGAGCTTGAAGCCCGTCGCTTCTCCGGCGGAGCCGTCCTCTTCCTTTTCCTTGCGGGTGTACGAGAACCCGTCGGCGCCCACGGTCACGGCCATCTCGCTCTTTTCCTCGCGGACGATCACGGGCTGGGGGTTGCCGTCGAGGTCCAGGACCAGGGAGGCTTCGGTGTACCAGGAGGGGACCACGGGGTTGCCCCACCAGTCGCGGCGCTGGTTGTCGTGGACGTCCCAGGTGATGGTGGGGTTGTCCGGGTCGCCGGTGTAGTAGTCCTGGGTGTAGATCTCGATGCGGTGGCCGTCCGGGTCCAGGATGTAGAGGTAGAAGGCGTTGGAGACGCCGTGCCGGCCGGGGCCGCGTTCGATCCGGTCCGAGATGCGCAGGGCGCCCATCTTGTCGCAGATCTGGATGATGTTGTGCTTCTCGTGCGTGGCGAAGGCAATGTGGTGCAGCCGCGGGCCGTTGCCGCCGGTCAGGGCGGTGTCGTGCACAGTCTGCTTGCGGTGCATCCACGCGGCGTACGTGACGCCGTCGGAGTCCTTGATGTCCTCGGAGACGCGGAAGCCCAGGTCCTCGAGGTACGCCCGGCCGCGCGGGACGTCCGGGGTGACCTGGTTGAAGTGGTCCAGCCGGACCAGTTCGCCGGCAGAGTAGAGGTCGTAGCGCTGGGTGAGGCGCTCGACGTGTTCGGTCTCGTAGAAGAATTCGTAGGGGAAGCCCAGCGGATCCTCGACGCGGACGGCGTCGCCAATGCCCTTGGTGAAGCCTTCCTTGCGGCGCTCGGTGCGGCAGCCCAGTTCCTTGTAATAGGCCTCGGCCGCGTCCACCTCTGCCGGCGACTTCACCCGGTAGGCGAAGGCGGCCGCGGCGGCCACGGGCCCCTTGCGCAGCACCAGGTTGTGGTGGATGAACTCTTCCAGGGACCGCAGGTAGATGGTGTTTTCGTCTTCTTCGGTGACGTGCAGGCCCAGCAGGTCCACATAGAACTGGCGGGACTTGGCGAGGTCCGTGACCACGAGTTCCAGGTAGGCGCAGCGGACGATGTCCGGGGCCGGGACAGTGGGGGTGGGGACGAAGTTGGTCATGGTGCTCTCTCTTCTTTGAAAGGGGTCTGGGTGGCGCCGGCGGGAAACTTAGGCGCCGAATTTGGGCGTGTGAACGGTGCCGAGGGTGATGTGGACGGCCTGCTGGTCGGTGTAGAAGTCGATCGAGCGGTAGCCGCCCTCGTGGCCCAGGCCGGAGGCCTTGACGCCGCCGAACGGGGTGCGGAGGTCGCGGACGTTGTGGCTGTTGAGCCAGACCATGCCGGCCTCGACGTTCTGGGAGAAGTTGTGCGCGCGGGTCAGGTTCTGGGTCCAGATGTACGCCGCGAGCCCGTACCTGGTGTTGTTCGCCAGGGCGAGGGCTTCGTCGTCGGTATCAAACGGTGTGATGGCGACGACGGGGCCGAAGATTTCCTCCTGGAAGATCCGCGCGTCCGGGGCGACGTCGGCGAACACGGTGGGGGCGATGTAGTTGCCTGCGGGCAGGTGGTCGGGGCGGCCGCCGCCGGCCAGCAGCCGGCCTTCGGTCTTGCCGATTTCCACGTAGGAGGCCACCTTGGCGTAGTGCTCCGGGTGGACCAGGGCCCCGACCTCGGTCTTGGGGTCGTGCGGGTCCCCGACCACGATGTTTTTGGCCCGGGCGGCGTACTTGTCGCAGAATTCCTCGTACACGCCGCGCTCCACCAGGATCCGGGAGCCGGCGGTGCAGCGTTCGCCGTTGAGGGAGAAGACGCCGAACAGGGCGGAGTCGATCGCGGCGTCGAGGTCGGCGTCGGCGAACACGACGCACGGTGACTTGCCGCCGAGCTCCATGGAGAGGCCCTTGAGGTTGGCCGCGGCGTTGCGGAAGATCGTCTGGCCGGTGGTGGTTTCGCCGGTAAAGGAGATCAGCGGGACGTCCGGGTGCTTGACCAGGGCGTCGCCGGCTTCCTCGCCGAGGCCGTTGACGAGGTTGAACACGCCGTCGGGGAGGCCGGCGTCCTTGAAGATCGTCGCCCACAGCGAGGCCGAGAGCGGGGTGAATTCGGCCGGCTTGAGCACCACGGTGTTGCCGGTGGCCAGGGCCGGGGCGAGCTTCCAGGACTCGAGCATGAACGGGGTGTTCCACGGCGTGATGAGCCCGGCGACGCCGATGGGCTTGCGGTTGACGTAGTTGATCTGGGCGCCGGGGACCTTCATGGCGTCGTCGAACTGGGCCACGATCAGGTCCGCGAAGAAGCGGAAGTTCTCGGCCGCGCGCAGCGCCTGGCCCTTGGCCTGGGTGATGGGCAGGCCGGTGTCGAACGTTTCGAGCTCGGCCAGGCGGGCCTCCTGGGCCTCGACGGCGTCGGCGATCCTGTTCAGGACGCGGGCCCGCTCGCGCGGCTTCATCTTCGGCCATGGGCCGTTGGTGAACGCCTCGCGGGCCGCGGCGACGGCGAGGTCGATGTCTTCCTTCTGGCCGGCGGCGGCGGTGGCGTAGTTGGTGTTGGATACCGGGTCCAGGACATCGAAGGTTGCCCCGCCCACGGAGTCGACGAATTCGCCGTTGATGTAGTGCTGGATGTGGGTGGGAAGGCCCTGCGGGACGTAGTGGGTGGTGGTTTCTGCGGCGGTGAACGTCATTGTTTTTCCTTACTGATAGTGCAACGCGGGGTCACTTACGGCCCATGCCGGGCGCCTCAATGGGCGCTAAGTGACCCCGCGTTGGTTTGGGCGAGGTACGCGTCGAGGGTGGCGCTGCGGTGCCGGCGGGCGGCCTTTTCGATGTCATCCGGGCTGGCGCCGGATTCGATGAGCTGCAGCAGGGCCTCGTGTTCGTCCACGGATTCGTGGGCCCGGCCCGGGACGAAGCGGAACGTGGAGGACCGCAGGGATGCGAGCCGGTTCCAGCCCCGGTGGACGAGGTCCAGGATGTGCGGGTTGGGGCAGTGCTCGAACAGGACGGAGTGGAAGTCCTGGTTCAGCCGGGTGAACCGGACGGGGTCGAAGTGCTGCAGGCACTCGCGCATCTCGGCGTTGACGGCCCGGGCGCGGGCCACGTCGGCCGCCCCGATCAGCGGGGCCGAGAGTGCCGTGGCGGCGCCCTCGACGATGCTGAGGGTCTGCATCGTGTAGAGGTATTCGGTGGGGTCGATTCCGGACACGGTGGCGCCGACATTCCGCTCGAACTTGACCAGGCCCTCGGCCTCGAGCCGGCGGATCGCTTCACGGACCGGCACCACGCTGACGCCCAGGTCCTCGGCGATCTTGGCCAGCACCAGCCGGTAGCCGGGGGAGTAGGTCCCGTCCACGATCCGGGCCTTGACGGCGGCGTAGGCCTGCTCGGATTTGCTGCCGGAGGTTGCCGGCGTGGCTGCGGCCCTGGTTGTGTCAGTCATGGGTTTTGCCTGCTTCCCATTCCTGGTACCGGGTCCGCCAGGCGGCGTTGAGCGGGTAGAGGCCGTCCACGCTGTGGCCCTGCTGCACCATCTCGGCGATGAAGGTTTCCTCGCGTTCCTGAGCGATGGAGTCGTCCGCGAGCTCATCGGCGAGGGCCGGCGGGATCACCAGGATCCCGTCTGCGTCAGCGACGATGATGTCCCCGGGCTGCACGGTGGTGCCGCCGCAGGCGATGGTGATGTCCGTGTCCCAGGGGATGTGCCGGCGGCCCAGGACGGCCGGGTGCGGGTTGGCATAGTAGGTCGGCATGTCCATGGCGGCCACGGCGGTGAAGTCGCGGACGCCACCGTCGGTGATGATGGCGGCGGCGCCGCGGACCTGGGCGCGCAGGGCCAGGATGTCCCCGATCGTGCCGGTGCCCTTTTCGCCGCGGGCCTCCATCACCAGGATCTCGCCCTCGTTGACGGAGTCGATGGCCTTCTTCTGAGCGTTGAAGCCGCCACCGTGGGTCGTGAACAGGTCCTCACGGTTGGGCACGTAGCGCAGGGTCCGGGCCAGGCCCACGATCCGCTTGTCCGGGCGGGTGGAGGTCAGGCCGTCGATGCTGACGTTGTTCAGGCCACGCTTGCGCAGCTGGGAGGACAGGGTGGCGGTGCAGACAGACTCCAGTTTGGCCTTCAGCTCCGGGGACAGGCCCGGCATCCCTGACGACTGGGCGGCAGCAAGGCCGGCCGCTTCACGGGAACCGTAGGCTTCCTCCCGCTGGAGATCATCGGTCTTGGGCCGGGCGCCGAAGTCCGCGAACGGCGTCGTGCCTTCCGACACCCGGGTGACCAGCCGGCCCGTGGAGAGAGCGGAGAGTTCGCCGGCGCTGACTTCCACCTCGACGACGTCGCCCGGTGTGGCAACCGACGCCCCTGCGGGGGTGCCGGTGAGGATGATGTCGCCCTCTTCGAGGGTGAGCAGCTGGGACAGGTCGGCCACGAGCCGGGCGAACGGGAACAGCAGGTCCCCGGTGGTGTCGTCCTGGACCAGTTCACCGTTGTGCCACGTGCGGATCCGCAGTTTGGCGGGATCGACGGCGTCTGCCGCGATCAGGCCCGGGCCCACGGGCGTGAACCCGTCACCGCCCTTGGAGCGGAGGTTGGAGCCCTTGTCCGCGTAGCGGAGGTCGTAGACGCCGAGGTCGTTGCTGGCGGTGACCCATTCGACATGGCTCCACGCATCCTCGAGGCCCACGCGGCGGGCGGTCTTGCCGATGATCAGGGCGATCTCGCCCTCGTAGCCGAGGAGTTCGCAGCCGGCCGGGCGCTCCACGGTTGAAGGCGCTGCTGCCGAACCGAGAGCCAGCGACGACGACGGCTTCAGGAAGTAGGAGGGCTGCCCGGGTGTGCGGCCGCGCTGGGCTGCCCGGCTGGGGTAGTTGATATGCACCGCGATGACCTTGCGGGCCGCGGCCAGGATGTGGTCGGTGACCTGTTCCAAGTGTTACTCCTCATCGAGTACGAAATCGTATACGAAACACTATGGACCGGGAATCGGGGAGCGTCAACCCCTTGCGCGGGGATGTTTGCGGGGGTATTTGCCGGGACCATCTGGCGCACTTGTAACCTGCGTCATATCTGACGTACAGTTTTGGATCAGGGACCGAAATTCTATTATCGAACGTCACGTTCTAATATCGAACACACTAAGCCGGCGACAGGCCGCCACACAACGAAGTGAGGAAAGCCCGTGCATTTCCACCACCACGGCTACGTATCCGGTGACCCGCGGGTCCAGCCGGCCGCCGGCACCGGCATCGACCGGCCCACGCAGCTTCCCGACGAGGTTGATGTGCTGATCGTGGGCTCCGGCCCTGCCGGCATGCTCGCCGCGGCCCAGCTGTCCCAGTTCCCGGGCGTCACCACCCGGATCGTGGAACGCCGGCCGGGCCGGCTCGCGATCGGCCAGGCCGACGGCATCCAGGCCCGCAGCGTCGAGACCTTCCAGGCCTTCGGTTTCGCCGAGCGGATCATCGCCGAGGCGTACCGCATCACGGAGATGGCGTTCTGGAAGCCGGATCCCGCGGACCCCTCGAACATCGTCCGCAGCGCCCGCACCCTCGATGACCCGGGCGGGATCAGCGAGTTCCCGCATCTCATCGTCAACCAGGCCCGCGTGCTCGACTACTTCGCCGAGTTCATGGCCATGTCCCCGAGCCGCATGAGCCCGGACTATGGGCTGGAGTTCCGCGGCCTGGAGGTCACCGGCGAGGGCGAGTACCCGGTCGCCGTGACGCTGGCGCACACCGCCGGTCCTGACGAGGGGCGGGAGCGCGTCGTGCGGGCCAAGTACGTGGTGGGCGCGGACGGCGCCCGCAGCAAGGTGCGCGACTCGATCGGCTGCACCATGGCGGGCGACCAGGCCAACCATGCGTGGGGCGTCATGGACGTGCTCGCCTCCACGGACTTCCCCGACATCCGGCTCAAGTGCGCCATCCAGTCCCACGACGGCGGCAGCATCCTGCTGATCCCGCGCGAGGGCGGGCATCTCTTCCGCATGTATGTCGATCTCGGCGAGGTCGCCGCGGACGACCGCGGTGCGGTCCGCAAGACCACCATCGAACAGATCATCGCCAAGGCCAACGCGATCATGCACCCCTACACGCTCGACGTGCGCAACGTGGCCTGGCACAGCGTGTACGAGGTGGGCCACCGTCTTACCGACAGGTTCGACGACGTCCTCCCGGAGGAGTTGGGCACCCGCACGCCGCGAGTGTTCATCACCGGCGACGCGTGCCACACGCACAGCGCCAAGGCCGGCCAGGGCATGAACGTCTCCATGCAGGACGGCTTCAACATCGGCTGGAAGCTCGGCCACGTGCTGGAGGGACGCAGCCCGGAGAGCCTGCTGTCCACGTACTCGGCCGAGCGGCAGGTGGTCGCGAAGAACCTGATCGACTTCGACAAGGTGTGGTCGACGCTCATGGCGAAGAAGCCCGAGGAGTTTGAAAACCCCTCCGAGCTCGAGGACTTCTACGTGCGCACCGCCGAGTTTCCTGCCGGCTTCATGACCGAGTACTCGCCGTCGATGGTCGTCGCCGAGGCGACGCACCAGCAGCTGGCCACCGGCTTTCCCGTCGGCAAGCGCTTCAAGTCCGCGCCCGTTGTGCGGGTCTGCGACACCAACCCGGTCCAGCTCGGCCACCAGGCCACGGCGGACGGCCGCTGGCGCATCTACGTCTTCGCGGACCAGGCGGCGCCAGGACAACAGGCGGGCGTCCCGTCGCCCGCCTCGGACCTCGCCGCGTGGCTGGCCGCCGCGCCGGACTCGCCGCTCGCCGCCACCCCCGCGGGGTCCGACCGTGATGTCTGGTTCGACGTGAAGGTGATCTACCAGCAGGATCACACGGGCATCGACATCGGCAACGTCCCCGCGGTGTTCAAACCGGAGGTGGGGCCGTTCAGGCTCCCCTACCTCGAAAAGGTCTACGGCACCGACCCGGCGGCGGACATCTTTGAGTTGCGCGGCATCGACCGCGGCGGCGTCATCGTGGTGGTGCGCCCGGACCAGTACGTGGCCAACGTCCTGCCGCTGACGGCGACGGCGGAGCTTGCCGCGTTTTTCGCACCCCTGCTGCGGGCAGGGCGGGCCGCGGCGGTGTGACCGTGGGGTGGCCTTCTTCGCAAGGTTTGTCCAGGCTGGCGGTCAGAGGCCGGCCGCCTGCCTGGACCTGTATTCCGCGGCGGGGTAGACGCCAAGGATGCGCACCTCCGTGGTGAAGAACTCCAGTTCCTCCAGCGCCAGGCTGAGCGGCAAATCCTCGGGGTGCCCCTCGACGTCGGCCATGAACATCGTGGCCGCAAATTCATTGCCTACCATGTAGCTTTCCAGCCGCGTCATGTTCACCCCGTTCGTGGCGAATCCTCCCAGCGCCTTGTAGAGGGCTGAGGGGACATTCCGGACACGGAATACAAAGCTGGTGACTGCCGGTCCGGACAGGATGTCCCGGGCCGGCAGCGGCTCTTCCCGTGCCAGAACCACGAACCGCGTGGTGTTGGAAGGGTCATCCTCGACGGCGGAGGCGAGCACTTCCAGGCCGTAGAGCTGGGCCGCGAGTGGAGGAGCGAGCGACAGTTTTGTGGGATCGTTCCAGTCGCGCACTTCGCGGGCGGACCCGGCGGTATCGCCGGCGATCACGGGGCGCAGGCTGGCGGAGCGGATCAGCCGCCGGCACTGCCCCAACGCGTGGAGGTGGCTGTGGACCTCGGTGGCTGCCTCGATGGTGCTGCCCGGGATGCCCAGCAGGTCGAAGTGAATGGGCAGAAAATACTCGCCGACGATCTGCAGCCCGGACTGTGGCAGCAGCACATGGATATCGGCCACCCTGCCGGCAATGGAGTTTTCGATCGGAATCATGGCCAGGTCGGCGGTGCCGACAGCCACCAGTTCAAAAGCGTCTTCGAAACTCGCGCAGGGAACGCTCTCCAGTTCGGGGAACATCTGCATGCACGCAATATTGGAGTTGGCGCCCGGTTCACCCTGGTACGCAATCTTCTGGGCCATGCTCCGTATGGTTTCACGCCGGGCGCCCTCTCACCCAAGTAAGTCGCGGCAGGGCCGTTTGAGGACCAAAAGCCCCTGCTGCGACTCAGCTGGGGTTCAGATGCTTGGCGAAGTGGTCCTCGATCCGCTGCCAGGCTTCCGGGGCCGATTCCGGATCCGGGCCGATGCCCATGACCCGCATGAGCGGCCGCAGCACCTTCGGCCCGGTCTCCACGTCGTTGAGGAAGGCGTGCCCGGCGTGCGGGAACTCCTTCACGTCGTTCTCCACGCCCAGCCCGTCGAGCACGGCCGCGAGTTTCGCCGCTTCGCCGGGCAGGGTGCGGTCCCGGCCACCGAAGTTGGCCACGATCGGGCAGGCGCCGGCGAGGGCCTCCCCGGGGTCTTTCGGGCGCCGTCCGTAGTTGACGGCGGCGGCGTCGAAGCCGTCGTTGGCCAGCAGCAGGGCGAAGCCGCCGCCCATGCAGAAGCCGATGACGCCGATCTTGCCGGTGGTCCGGCCGGTTTCGCGCAGCCAGTCCCGGGCGGCGGCCAGATCGGTGAAGGCCCGGCCCTCGCCCGCGGACAGCGCGCGCATGGTGGCGACGAGGCAGCGGCGCGCCCCGCCGTCGCTGTACAGGTCAACGGCCAGTGTCAGGTACCCGGCCGCCGCCATCCGGTCGGCGTGGCGGACGGTGATGTCGTCCAGGCCAAACGCCTCATGGACCATCAGGACCGCGGGAAACGGCCCCTCGCCCTGCGGCGTCGCCAGGTAGCCGCGCAGCGCCGGGGAACCGCCGGCGGCGGCGCCGGACCGGCTGAGGTCGGTATTGCTGAGATCCCGGGTGGCGGGCTTATCGCGTCCTGCGTGTGTCCGTGCCATGCTGACCCCTCCGTCGGCTGTGGGGCCATTCTTGCACGGGCACAAAAAAGCGGCGCCGGAAATCCCCCAAAGGAAGATCCGGCGCCGCCAACGTTCTAGGGACTAGTCCTTCTTGAAGGCGTCCTTGACGTTTTCGCCGACCTTCTTCGCGTCGGCTACAACCTGGTCCTTCTGGCCCTCGGCGCGCAGCTGGTCGTTGCCAGTGGCGTTTCCGGCAGTTTCCTTGGCCTTGCCGCCGAGGTGCTCTGCTTCGTTCTGAATCTTGTCTCCGACACCCATGGTGTAGGCCACCTTTCGTTCCGGTTGAAAATACTGTCCGATCAGCCTAACACAAAGCATGCTTACTAATTCAAGGGGTCTCGCGGGGTAATTCTCCGGAGCGTCGTCCGCGGCAGCGGCGGGGCGGTTCGCAAAAGGATGAAATCCCCCCGGCCTGCGGGCTAGGCTCGACGTCATGGACCACACGACCACTCTCACGCAGCACATCAAGGCTCCGGCGGACGCGGTCTGGGCGGTGGTGTCGGACATTCCCGGATCTGCCGCGACCCTGTCCGGCGTCGAATCGATCCAGATGCTCACCGACGGACCCTATGCCGTGGGCACCCGCTGGAAGGAAACCCGCACCATGATGGGGCGCGCGGAAACGGTGGAGATGTGGGTTGCCCAGTCCGAGGCGCCGTCGAACGGCCGGGGCGGCAGCACCACCGTGAAGGCCCTCCAGGGCGGCGCCGGCTACACCACCAGGTTCGCGCTCGCCGAGCGCGGCGGCGGAACCGACCTCACGCTGACCTTTGGCGCCGAAGTCATCAAACCGACCCGGTTCAGCAGGATCATGCTCACCGTGTTCGGTCCGCTCGGGATGCGCATCACCCGCAAGGCGCTTGCAAAAGACCTGGCGGACATCGCGGCCAAGGCCGAGTGCCAGTGATGGTCCGGCGCACCGCGGCGGAGAAAACCCCCAAGGTCACCGCCCCCCGGCTCGCGCCGGTCCGGCCCGGGGATCTGCAGGACGACCCTGCCCCGGAGTTCCGTCGGGGTGTTCGGTACGACGGCGTCCGCTACAGCCGCGCATCGGCAGACGGTCTGGACCTGGGCGGTACGGACTTTGCCGAGTGCGAATTCACCGGGGTGTCCTTCAATGAGACGCAGCTGCGGGGCGCGACTTTCCGTGACTGCATTCTGACCGAGACATACGCCCCGGTGCTGATGGCGGCCCGGACCAGCCTGCGGGATGTCGAGATCGGCAACCCCCGCTGGGGATCGGCGGAGCTCTATGAAAGCGGCTGGCAGTCCGTGCGGATCGACGGCGGCAAACTCGACTACGTGAACCTGCGCGGATCCAAGCTCACGGACGTGCAGATCAGCGACTGCATCATTAACGAGCTGGATCTGGGCTCCTGCACCGCCACGCGCGTCGCCTTGAAGAACTGCACGATCGGCACCCTCGATTTCACCGGAGCCCGGCTCAAGGACTTCGACCTCCGGGGCACCGACTTCCGCACCATCAGCGGTCTGGGCAGTCTGTCCGGCCTCGTCGTCGACGATCACCAGCTCACCCTGCTCGCTCCATTGCTCGCGGCTCATCTGGGCGTCGTCGTCGCGTAATCCGGCGGCATCCGGTTGACCCCCTTGCTCCGCCGTGTAATCTTTATAGAACGAACGGTCGGTAAATTACTCTGCTGCCGGCCCCGCTTTCTTGGTGAAGGATGTTCTCATGGTCGAGGCTTTTCTTGTTGGCGGCGCCCGCACTCCCGTGGGCCGCTACGGCGGCGCCCTCTCCGCAGTCCGCCCCGATGACCTGGCCGCACTGGTAGTCCGCGAGGCTGTGGCCCGCGCCGGCATCGATCCGGACACCATCGACGAGGTCATCCTCGGCAACGCCAACGGTGCCGGCGAAGAGAACCGCAACGTGGCCCGCATGGCCACCCTCCTTGCCGGGCTGCCCCTCCACATCTCCGGCATCACCGTGAACCGGCTCTGCGCCTCCGGGCTCAGCGCCATCATCATGGCCAGCCACATGATCAAGTCCGGCGCCGCGGACATCGTGATCGCCGGCGGCGTCGAATCCATGAGCCGCGCCCCCTGGGTCCAGGAAAAACCCCGGACCGCCTTCGCCAAACCGGGCGAAATCTTCGACACCTCCATCGGCTGGCGTTTCGTCAACCCCCAGTTCACCAAGGGCGAGCTGTCCCGGGACGGCAAAATGACCTACTCCATGCCGGAGACGGCAGAAGAAGTGGGGCGGGTTGACGGCATCTCGCGGGAGGACGCCGACGCCTTCGCCGTCCGCTCCCACGAACGCGCCCTGGCCGCCATCGCCGCCGGCCGCTTCGCCGAGGAAATCGTCCCCGTGACCGTCAAGACCCGCAAGGGCGAGACCGTGGTGGACACCGATGAGGGCCCCCGCGCCGGCACCAGCATGGACGTCCTCGCCGGGCTCCGGCCGGTAGTCAAGGGCGGCTCGATCGTCACCGCCGGCAACTCCTCCACCCTCAACGACGGCGCCTCCGCCATCATCGTTGCCTCGGAGGCCGCGATCCAGAAGCTTGGCCTCACGGCCCGCGCCCGCATCATCGACGGCGCCTCAGCCGGCTGCGAGCCCGAGATCATGGGCATCGGCCCGGTCCCGGCCACCCAGAAGGTGCTCGCCCGTTCCGGGCTCAGCGTCGAGGACCTCGGCGCCGTCGAGCTCAACGAGGCGTTCGCGACCCAGTCCCTGGCCAGCATGCGCCGGCTCGGCCTCGACCCGGAGATCGTGAACCGCGACGGCGGCGCGATCTCCCTGGGTCACCCGCTGGGGTCCTCCGGATCCCGGATCGCCATCACACTGCTGGGCCGGATGGAACGCGAAAACGCCAAAATCGGCCTCGCCACCATGTGCATCGGCGTCGGCCAGGGCACGGCCATGCTGCTGGAGCGCGTCTAGTGGCGGCCCCGGCCCTCGACCCGGCTGGCTTCGGCACGCTCCTGGTCGAAGAGCGCGAGGACCGCGTGGTGGTGGTGCTCAACCGCCCCGAGGTCCGCAACGCGATCGACCAGCAGATGGTCGATGAACTCCACACCGTCTGCGCCCATCTCGAGCGGCACCCCAAAGTCCTCATCATCGCCGGCACGGACGGGGTGTTCGCCTCCGGCGCCGACATCGGCCAGCTGCGCGAACGCCGCCGCGACGATGCCCTGCAGGGCATCAATTCCACCATTTTCGTCCGGATTGCCAAGCTGCCGATGCCCGTCATCGCGGCACTGGACGGCTTCTGCCTCGGCGGCGGCGCCGAACTGGCGTACGCCGCCGACTTCCGGATCGGCACCCCGTCCGTCCGGATCGGCAATCCCGAAACCGGACTCGGCATCCTGGCCGCCGCCGGCGCCAGCTGGCGCCTCAAGGAACTCGTGGGGGAGCCCGTCGCCAAGGAAATGCTGCTCGCCGGTTCCGTGCTGCGCGCAGAACGTGCCCTCGCGGTCAATCTCATCACCGAAATCCATGACCCGTCCGATCTGATGGCCGCGGCCCACAGCGTCGCCGACCGGATTGCCACGCAGGATCCGCTCGCCGTCCGGATCACCAAATCCGTGTTCCATGCCCCGGCCGAGGCGCATCCCCTCATTGACCAGCTGGCACAGGGGATCCTCTTCGAATCCCAGGCCAAGTTCGACCGTATGCAGGCTTTTCTGGATAAGAAATCAGAAAAGAAGTCAGCCAAAGAATCAGGGAAGCAGAAATAGACATGGGCAACTCCGCACTCCCCGCCAACCTTCCCGCCAGTGATCTTCCCAACAGCAACCTTCCCCACTCCGTGGGAGTCCTCGGTGGCGGCCGCATGGGCGCAGGCATCGCCCACGCCTTCCTGATCAACGGAGCCAACGTCGTGGTCGTCGAGCGCGACGAGGCGTCGGCCGAGGCCGCCCGGGAGCGGGTCGAGTCCGCCGCCGCCAAGAGCATTGAGCGCGGCGCCGTGGACGGGAACCTGGACGAGATCGTTTCCCGGCTCGAGGTCACCGTGGACTACGACGACTTCGTCGGCCGGCAGCTTGTGGTCGAGGCCGTTCCGGAGGACTGGGACCTGAAGATCACCGCGCTGCGCGGCATCGAGGAACGGCTCGCCGACGGCGCCTACCTCGCCTCCAACACGTCCTCGCTCTCCGTCAACGGTCTGGCCCGCGAACTGAAGCGGCCGCAGAACTTCCTGGGCCTGCACTTCTTCAACCCGGTGCCGGCGTCGACGCTCATCGAGGTGGTCCTCGGCGAGCAGACTTCCGACGCCCTGGCCCAGGCCGCCCGCGGGTGGGTCGAGGCGCTCGGCAAGACCGCCGTCGTGGTCAACGACGCGCCCGGCTTCGCCTCCTCCAGGCTGGGCGTCGCGATCGCCCTCGAAGCGATGCGCATGGTGGAAGAGGGCGTGGCCACCGCGGAAGACATCGACAACGCCATGGTGCTGGGCTACAAGCACCCCACGGGACCGCTGCGGACCACCGACATTGTGGGCCTGGACGTGCGCCTCGGCATCGCGGAGTACTTGCAGTCCACGCTTGGTGACCGTTTCGCTCCGCCGCAGATCCTCCGCGACAAGGTCGCCCGCGGCGAACTGGGCCGCAAGTCCGGCAAGGGCTTCTTCGACTGGACCAAGTGACCGGCATTCGTGCCTGCCCCTAGGATGGTGCGGTGACCTCCCTGGACCGCCCCGCGATTGCGCCCATCACCCTGACCGGCAAGTACGTCGTCCTTGAGCCGCTGAGCCAGGACCACCATGACGGCCTTGTCGAGGCGGCACGCGACGGCGAGCTGTGGCACCTCTGGTACACCAGCGTGCCCGCCCCGCAGCACATGGCCGCCGAGATTGAGCGTCGCCTGGCCCTGCGGGACAGCGGCGCCATGCTGCCCTTCACCACGCGGCTGCTGGACCCCGCCACGGGCGGGCCGGGCCGGGTGATCGGCATGACCACCTACATGAACATCGACGCCGCCACGCCCCGGGTGGAGATCGGCTCCACCTGGAACGCGGCGTCCGCGCATGGCAGCGGCAGCAACCCGGACTCCAAGTTGCTGCTGCTGCGGCACGCCTTCGAGACGCTGGGCTGCCCCGCCGTCGAGTTCCGGACGCACTGGCTCAACCACCAGTCCCGCGAGGCGATCACGCGGCTGGGGGCCAAACAGGACGGCGTGCTCCGCAGCCACACGCGCAGCGCCGACGGGGCGCTGCGGGACACCGTGGTGTATTCCATCCTGGAACATGAATGGCCGATGGTCCGGAACTCCCTCGAAGCCCGGCTGGCCAAGCGGCGCTAGCGTGCCGAGTAGGCCTTGGCCCCGTTAAGCGATGCGAAGTACGCCTCGTATCCCCGGGCGTTCGGGTGGAAGTTTTCGGGACTGGCGAGGGCCGTACGGCTGAAATTGATCCACGGGGCCGCAGAGTTCACGCCGTGACCTGCGAAAGCGGCCCGCACATCGACGTACTCAGCTCCGGTGGCCCGGGCGGCGGCGGCGATGGAGCCGTTCAGGCCGTCCGCCAGGACCGTGGCCTTGTAGATGAACCGGGACATCGGATCAGCCTGGCCGGGCGCGACCGGATCGTAGAGGTAGGGGTAGCCCGTCACTACAACCTTGGCGTTGGGGGCCGCAGCCTTCACGCGCTGGATCATCGCTGTCACGTCGCTGGACAGCCGATGGCTGGAGATCTGGCCCTCGGCGTAGGCACTGGCTGCATCGCACAGCGGCCCCGCAGCGGGATTGACCATGGCGGCGCCGCAGGAGGCGAGGATTTCCGCAAACCGGAGGTTGTTGCCGCCGGCGGTGATGGTGACGAGCCCGGTGGTCCTGGTCAGCCGCCTGAGCTGGGTGTTGACGACGTCCTGGGTCGTCTTGCCGCTGCAGGCCGCGTTGGCGACGAGTTTGATGGTCTTCGTGTGGGCAGCGAGTTCGGAATAGCTGTTCTCGCTGCGGTAGCAATCATCCAGGTACGGCCCCGCCCCCAGCCCGGCGGCATAGGAGTCTCCGAGCGCGACGTACCGGGTCCTGTCCGCCGCCTCCGCCGGTACCGCCGCCACACCGGCCGCCATGGCCAGGGCGGCGAGACCGGCCGCCAGAGCGGTCCGCCGGCGTCGTAGTTTCAGAGGTCCCATGGTGTTCTCCTCAGTGGCACCCTGGGTTCAGCGCCCGTGCCGTGAAAAAGGTGTTGCGAAGCGTTAACCCCGCACCATGCCAATGGTCCCATTGTGTATAACGTTTGTGAATCCTGCCGCGGATCGCGCCGGTGCGTGTGCTTAGCTTTCTGGATGATGATTCCTGCAGCGCCCCTGGGCCAAGCCAAGGGGCAGGCGGTGCCCGGAACCGTGGAGTGGGAGGGGGCCGTCAACGCGTGGCACGTGGCCGGGGACGTGTTCCGCATGGGACGGCGGGAGTGGCTCACCGAGTCCGGCTGGCGGCAGGTGCACCGCCGGGGCATCCGGACCGTCATCGACCTCCGCAACGAAGCCGAAATCCGGCGTCGGGAGACCGATCCGCCGGTGCGGGCTGAGGCCCTGGCCGGTTTCGACGTCGTGCTGGCCCCCACCGAAGACCCGGACAACCGCGAATTCCGCGAGCTCTGCGTGCCGTACCTCAACGACCCCTCCTGTTATGCGGACAACGCCAGGCTGTTCCCGCACCTGCTGGCCCGGGTCTTCAAGGCGGTGGCCGCCGCGGAGGGCGGTGTGGTCATCCATTGCTCCGCGGGGCGGGACCGGAGCGGCATGATCGCCGCGATGCTCCAGGACCTCGCCGGTGACAGCGACGAGGCCATTGTGAGCGGCTACCAGCGCTCCATGCGGGGCATCAACGAGCACCTCCGGCACGCCGCCGTCCCGCATCCCCACGAGCGTTTCTTGCCTGAGAACGTGCTGGTGCCCCTGCTGGAATCCCGGGGCAAGAGCCTGCTGCAATTTGTCCGCTCCCTCAACACCGCGGACTACCTCTTCCGCCACGGCGTGACGACCCCGGAGCTCGCGGCCATCCTCGGAAAGCTCGACCGATAGGGTGGGCGCAGTTAGGGTAGGCCAGTGAAGACTCCGAAGTTCCAGCCGATGGTGCGGGCCGCCGCTGCCCTCGCGATTGCGCTTGCCGGTACCGTGCCTGCCTTTGCGCTGACCGCGGTCCCGGCCATGGCCGAAGCCAACGCCCCCGCCCCAGTCCCTGCAGACCCGGCGCCGGCTGCGTCGGCGATCGCGACGCCGGTTTCGACGGCGGTCCCGGTCCCGGCTGTGTCTGCGGTCCCGACGGCGGTCCCGGCTGGCGCGCCTTTGGCCGGTTCTTCTCCGGTGCCGTCCGTGACGCCGATCAGCGACGCCGGCCTCGCCGAGGCCGTGCGGCGGGACCTTGGCATGACCCTCGCGGAATTCGACGCCGCCGGTGCGCTTGCCCGCCGGGCCGCCGACGCCGCGCCCTCCCTGCGTGCGCTTCCCGGCTATGTGGGGATCAGCCTCGCCGGCGGCAAGATCGCGGTTGAAGGCAGCGGCGCCGAACTCCGGGCCCGCGTGGCCGAACTGAACGGGTCCGGCCCGGCCGACTTCCTGCTTGCCGCCCCCGCGGCCGCCGCCGCTGTCCCGTCAGCCGCGGAGCTGCTGGCCTCCAGCACCCAGCAACTGTTCGAGGCCTATGTCCGCGAGGTCGGGGCCGCCGGGCTGCAGGCTGTCACCTACACAGACGGCCACTTTGTCATCCGCACCGGCGGCACCAACACGGCGCAGTCCGTTCCGGCTGCCGACGCCCTTCCCGCCGCCGCTGTTCCCGCCGCCGCTGTTCCCGCCGCCGCTGTTCCCGCCGCCGCTGTTCCCGCCTCCGGCACGGGTGTGCAGCCGGCGAAAGCTCCGGGCCCGGTGCCGAAGATGTCCGCGGGCGAATTCGTGGCCCGCTACGCCAACGTGACGCTGGAACAAGGATCCCGGATCACCACCGAGGAGGACTACTTTGGCGGCCAGGGCTACATCGTTGACGGCCTAGCCCTGTGCTCGGCCGGGTTCGGGGCCTTCAGCCCCGCGGGCGAGCCTCTGGTCCTGACCGCCGGGCACTGCGCCGGTGACGGCTCCGCGAAGCAGGCCGAGATCGAAAATCCGGCAGGGGCGCCAGCGGCCGGGGGTGCAGGTTCTGGCGCGGCCGCCGGGATCCTGGGCACCTTCGGGTTCAGCCAGTTCGGCGGCACCGGCAATTCCAAAGTTGCGCCGGACGGCACCAACGTCGGCACGGACATCGCCGTCCTCCACGGCATCAGGAGCGGCCTGGACCTCCAGCCCGCCGTCACCCGATGGGACAAGCCCTCCGACCCGGGGCCGACGTCCGTGAAGATTGTGGGAACAGTGGCTCCTTTCCAGGGCCAGCCCGTGTGCCGGTCCGGCCGGACCACCGGGTGGAGATGCGGCACGGTGGACTCGGTCGGCATCTGGGCCATGGTTGGGCCAAATTCACTACCGCCCGATTATGACAACGATCTCCGGGCGGTCCGGGGCTTCGACTCAACGTCCGTCACCTCCGGCGGCGGGGACTCCGGCGGCCCGTGGATCAGCGGGAACTTCGCCGTCGGGCTGCACACGGGGGCGGAAAGTACCGATCAGGGCGTCCAGACGCGGGCCATCGCGACCAGCCTCGAGGACGCCATGGGCCAGGTCCCCGGCGGTGTCCAACTGCAACTGTTCCTGGCCAAGCCAGCGCTCGCTGCGGCCTCCAACGGAACCGTCACGGCCGGTGAGCCGATTACCGGGCACATCGATGCCGGTCCGGCCTCCGTGGTGGCTCCGAATTCCAAGGTCCGCATCACCGTCCTGAACCAGAAACCAGGCCAGACCTCAGGCCAGAAGGACGGCCAGCCCCTGGAAGTACCGGTCGACGCGTCGGGAAACTGGCAGCTCCCTGCACCGTCGTTGGCCGGGCCCTTCAAGTTCTCGGCTGAGACCGTGAACGGCTTCAGCGGCTCCGGCGCCGTCGCCCTGTCCGTCGATGTCTCCCGCCTCGCGGCTCCGGCCATCACCTCACCGGTGGACGGCCAGCCGGACGGCCCGGGACTCACCGCCATCGAAACCATCGAGGGCACCGGAGAAGCCGGAGGCACGGTGCGGCTCTCCGGCGACTTCACCGGGACCGGGCTCGTCGACGCAGACGGCCGCTGGAGCATCAACGTGGCCGATCAGCCGGTCTTCGGAAAAATTTCGGTCACGGCAGTGCTCACGGCCCCCGGAGAAATGGACAGTCCCGCGGCGACCCGCACCTACACCGTCATTCCGCCGGCTCCGGCGGTGTCGAACCTCAGGGACGGCCAACACCTGCGACAGGACGCCCTGCCAGCCACCATCTTTGGCACGGCCCTTCGAGGTGCCGGCGTGGCCGTGGCTGTGGACGGGGTGGCCGTGGACTCCGTGCAGGCCGGTTCCGGTTTCGGAGCGGGCAATGCCGCGCTCGAGCCCGGGACCGCGCAGACCTTGGCCGGCAGTGCCCGGTGGAGTGTCACGTTCCCCGCGGAACTGGCCGCCGGTGCGCACACCTTGACCGTGACGCAAAGCATTGACGGCGCCGCATCGCCGCCGGCCGCCGTGGCGTTCAGCGTCGACGCCGCGCCCGTTTCCGGGGAAACTCCGGCCGGGCCGCCAGCCGGGACAACGGGATCCGTGCAGCCGGCAACGCCTGGCCAGCCGGCGGTCCCGCAACAGCCCGCCAACCCGGCCGGGGCTCCCGCCGGACCGGTCAAACCGGTGCAAGCTCCCGCCCCGCCGTCGGACACCTCCGTCATTATGGGCRGCACAGCACCGGACAACACGGCACCAGGCAACACGGCACCAGGCAACACGTCGGGCACCACAGGCCAGCTAGCGAGCACGGGCGCAGGCGGGCTCCTGCCCTTGGCGGGTCTCGGCGCCGGTGTCCTGCTGCTCGGCGCGGCCTTCGTGGCGTTCGGCCGGCGCCGGGCGGTGCGTTAGCCGGGGGCTCCAAGCCCGGGCTCGCCGGAAAGCCGCGGGGTCGCCGTACGGCTACGGCGACCCCGCAAGTTTTGGGCGAATCCGGGCGTTCGGGAGGAAACAGCGAGCCGCGGGTTACTGGAAGTCAGCCAGCCAGAGATCCGGGCCGAAAACCTCGTACTGAATGTCCTTGGCGGGGACGCCACCGGCAATCAAGGCGCTCCGAACCGACTTCAGGAACGGCAGGGGGCCGCAGAGGTAGTACTCGGCGTCGTCCGGGAGTTCGACGTCGCTGACGTCCATGAAACCGGAGAGCACGGAACCGGACGCCCCGCCGGTCTCGCGCGCCCCGCCGGTCTCGCGCGCCTCGCCGGTTTCGCCCGCCTCACCGGTCCCCGCTGTCTCCGCGGGAGTCAGGAACCACGTCTTCAGGGTCCCGTCCGCGAGTTTCGCGAGATCGTCCGTGACCTGCGCGCGGAGCGGGAAGGATGCCTCGCTGTCGTCGGCATGCAACAGCATCACCTGGCGTCGTGAACCGGACTGCACCAGGTGGGAGAGCATCCCGGCCATGGGCGTGATGCCGATTCCCGCGCTGGCCATGACCAGGGGCCTGTCCGTGTACTCCAGCACAACGTCGCCGAACGGAGCCGAGAGCACCACCTCGTCGCCTACCTGCACTTCATTGTGGAGCAGACTGGACATCTCGCCGTCGGGAGTCGGAAGCCCGTGGACCCTCTTGACGGCGAACTGCCGGTGCTGGCCGTCATCGGCCTTGGTCAGGCTGTATTGCCGGGGCTGCTGTACGCCGTCGGGCATGGTCATCTTGAGGGTCACGTACTGCCCGGGCAGGGACGGCTTGACGTCCCGTTCGTCGGTCCGCTCGACGACGAACGAGACGACGTCGGCGGTCTCCTGGATCCGCTGCACAACCCGCCACGTCCGCCAAATGGTCTCGGGGGAGAGGTGCACTGCGTTGTACAGCCCGCGCTCCTTGTTGATAAGCAGGTTCGCCATCAGCCAGTAGACCTCGTCCCAGGCGGCGGCGACCTCGGGAGTGACGGCATCGCCCAGAACATCCACGATCGCCCACATGAGGTGGTCGTGGACAATCTGGTACTGGTCCGGGCTTAGTCCCAGCGAGACGTGTTTGTGGGCCACCCGGGAGAGCAGATGGTCCGGCACCTGGTCCGGTTTCTCTACGAGCATGCCGGCGAAGGCCGCGATGGATCCGGCGAGCGCCTGCTGCTGGCGGCCGTCCGCCTGGTTTCCCCGGTTGAAGAGCCCGTCCAGGAGATCCGGCTGCGCCTCGAACATATGTTTGTAGAAGCGCTTGGCGATTTCCTCGATGTGCTCACCGACTACGGGCAGCGTTGCCTGAATGACGGGAAGTGAGGTGTCTGAGAGCATGGTGGATCCCTTCCGGTGAGACCGGTGATACCCGGCGGTGCCGGGCGACTCAGCACTTCCAAGCTAACAGCCGCGGCACCGTGCCTTCCGGGCCGATCGGCCCTACAGCGGGGGCGGGGTCCGGTGTAGGCGGGTGCTCACGCCCTCGGCCCGAGTTCGCCGGAAAGCTCCCGGGTCGCCGGAAAGATACGGCGAACCCGCACGGTTCCGGCGACTCCGAGGGTCGGGGCAGAAGTCAGGCCTTGCGGTCCAGCAGCAGGTTGGTGATCCGCAGCGTGCAGATTCGCTGGCCGGTCTCGTTCGTGATCAGCACCTCGTGGGTGGTCAGTGTGCCGCCCAGATGGATAGGGGTGGCCGTGATCGTGATCAGTCCCTCGCGGGCCGACTTGTGGTGCGTGGCCGAGACGTCGACGCCCACCGCCGTCTTGCCCAGGGTGCTGGCGTGGATGACGGCGGCCCAGGACCCCACGGCCTCGCCCACGGCCAGTGAGGCGCCACCGTGCAGGAGCCCGAACGACTGCCGGTTGCCCTCCACCGGCATGGTCGCGACCACGCGGTCCACGGACTCCTCGACGATCTTCACGCCCATCTTCTCGTCGAGTTCCCCCAGGGTGATTTTCCACAACTCGGTGCTGCCGGTCTCGGGCGTCATAGCGTCTCCTTTGTTGCCGGCCGGCCGGGTCCCGGACGGTCGGTGCCGCCGCGGCTAGTGTGCGGCAGGCCTCCTTCATGTACTGTAGATCATATTACCGAACGGACGGTCAGTAATGTTCCGGCCGTGTTGATCTTGCTCCCCCGTTGGAAGGACCCGTCAACGATGACCACCACAGCCGCACCCGCAGTAGACACTGTCGAGATCGTTCCCAGTTTCATCCGGGGTTCCTGGTGGACTCCCGACGACGCCGCCGCCGCCGGCGCGGCGCCGGTACTGGACGCCAGCACCGGCGAACTCCTGGCGAAGGTGAGCACCGAGGGGCTCGACCTCGCCGCCGTCGTGGATTACGGCCGCACCACCGGCCAGACGGAACTTGGCACGCTGACCTTCCACCAGCGCGCGCTCAAGCTCAAGGAACTGGCGCAGTACCTCAATGGCCGCCGCGAGGAGTTCTACGCGCTCTCGGCGCAGACCGGCGCCACCAAGATCGACTCCATGATCGACATCGACGGCGGCATCGGCGTCCTGTTCACCTTCGGGTCCAAGGGCCGCCGGGAGCTGCCCAACTCCCAGGTGGTGGTGGATGGCCCCATGGAGGTGCTGTCCCGCGACGGCTCGTTCGCCGGTGAGCACATCTACACCCGCATCCCCGGCGTCGCCGTGCAGATTAACGCCTTCAACTTCCCGGTCTGGGGCATGCTGGAGAAGCTTGCCCCGGCCTTCCTCGCCGGCGTCCCCACCATCGTCAAGCCCGCCACCCCCACCGGGTACGTGGCCGCCGCCGTGGTCAAGGCGATCGACGAATCCGGCATCCTGCCCACCGGCTCGCTGCAGCTGATTTCCGGCTCGGTCCGCACGCTGCTGGACCACCTGGACTACCGCGACCTCGTGGCCTTCACCGGCTCCGCGTCGACCGCCAACACGCTCAAGTCGCACCCCAATGTGGTCAAGGGCGGGGTCCGCTTCACGTCCGAGACCGACTCCCTGAATGCCGCGATCCTGGGCCCGGATGCGGTCAAGGGCACACCGGAATTCGACGCCTTCATCAAGTCCCTCGTCACCGAGATGACCGCCAAGGCCGGCCAGAAATGCACCTCGATCCGCCGCGCGATCGTGCCGCAGGAACTCGTCGCCGACGTCACTGCCGCCGTGGGGGACCGCATCCGCGAACGCGTCGTGCTCGGTGATCCCCGCGCCGAGGGCGTCACCATGGGCGCCCTGGCCTCCCTCGAGCAGCTCGCCGACGTGCGCGCCGCCGTACAGTCCATGCTCGACGCCGGCGGGGAGCTCGCCTACGGCACGCTCGACGCGCCCAAGGTCACCAGCGCGGACGGCAGCATCGGCGTCGTCGACGGCGGCGCCTTCATGTCCCCGGTCCTGCTGAGCTGGGCCAACCCGGAGGCCGAGGAAGTCCACTCGCTCGAGGCCTTCGGCCCGGTGTCGTCGGTGATCGGCTACACGGACCTGGCCGACGGCGTCCGCCTCGCCGCCCGCGGCGGCGGCTCGCTCGTCGCCACGGTCTGTACGAACGATCCCGCCGTGGCCCAGCAGCTGGTCACCGGCATCGCGGCCCACCACGGCCGCGTGCTCATGCTCAACCGCGAGGACGCCCGCAGCTCCACCGGCCACGGCTCCCCGGTCCCGCACCTGGTCCACGGCGGTCCCGGCCGCGCCGGCGGCGGCGAAGAGCTCGGCGGGATCCGCTCGGTGATGCACCACATGCAGCGCACCGCCATCCAGGGCTCGCCGAACATGCTCACCGCCGTCACCGGGCTCTGGCACACCGGAGCGGACCGCAACTTCACGCTCGAGACCGAGGGCCAGCACCCGTTCCGGAAATCCCTCGCCACCCTGCACATCGGCGACGCCATCCGCTCGGAGCTGCGCGAGGTCTCGCTGGAGGAAATCACCAAGTTCGCGAACTCCACCGGCGACACCTTCTACGCCCACACCAACCAGGAAGCTGCCGCGGCCAACCCCTTCTTCCCGGGCATCGTGGCGCACGGCTACCTCCTGCTCAGCTGGGCCGCCGGCCTGTTCGTGGAGCCCGCGCCGGGACCGGTCCTGGCCAACTACGGCCTGGAGAACCTGCGGTTCATCACCCCCGTGGCCGCGGGCGATTCCATCCGCGTGACCCTGACGGCCAAGAAGATCACCCCGCGCGAGACCGACGAGTACGGCGAGGTGGCCTGGGACGCCGTCCTGACCAACCAGAACGACGAAATCGTCGCGACTTACGACGTCCTGACCCTCGTCGAGAAGTAGCCTCACCCGACGCTCCCTCACGTCCTGCGGGTCCAGCGCGGACGCTCCCTCACTAGTGCGGGAGCGTCCGCTGTTGTTCTGCCGCGAGTGGGGGAGCGTTGCTTGTTCGGAGGCGCAATTTGTAGGGGCTTTCGACCCCGCTCCGGCGTAAAATCTTGCTCGTAGGAGGTGGCGAAATGACCCTAGTACTCAATAAAGCCACAACAGTCCTGCCAGTTGATGATGCAGAGCGTGCCCGGCATTTCTACGCGGACACTTTGGGGCTCCCGCACCGTGGCGTGGCAGATGACGGAAGCGAATTGTTCGGCTCAGAAGGCGGTCCAATGCTGCAGCTGATGCCAGTCAAGGATGGAATGCATTCAGAGCACACCACCCTGAGCTTCGAAGTCAGCGAGATCGAGCGCACGGTCCAGGAAATGGAAGCCAAGGGCGTCATGTTCCAGGACTACGATCGCCCGGACCTCAAGACCGAGAACCATATTTGTACAACGGATTCAGAGAAGTGCGCCTGGTTCATGGACTCCGAGCACAATATTCTGTGCGTGCACGAGAACATCACCACGGCAGCTGATTACCAGCTCTAAACGGCGGGCAACGGCGGATTTTCGGGCGCTCCGGCTCAGCGGGGCGCCCTTTTCTGTTGCCCGCCGTCATCCAGGGCGCCTCGCCGCCTTCCGGTGGCGCGGGCTGGTCAGCTTCCGTTGTACTCGTCGTCGGTGATGTGCTCGCCCCACGTGGTGGTCGTCGCTGCGTCCTCGCCGTTCTGGAGCATGGCGATATGTTCCATGAAGCAGCCAGGGGCGGCCGCGTGCCAGTGCTCCTCGCCGGGCGGCGTGTAGAGCGTCTGGCCGGGGTGGACTTCGACGATCTTGCCGTCCCGGGTTCCGAACCGGCCAACACCCTGGGTGACGCGGAGGTACTGGCCGTGTTCGTGGGAGTGCCAGGCGGTGCGGGCCCCGGGCGCAAAACGGACGGTCGCGACCACCATCGTCTGATCCGGCTCGTGCGGGAGCGCGATCGGATCGAGCCAGACGTCGCCGGCGAACCGGGCCGGCGGGTTCTTCGCAGTGGGGACAGTGGGTTCGATGTTCATGGTGATCCTTACTCGCTCTCGGTGAAGAGTCGCTTGGCGACGCCCATGGCGGCCATGCCCTTGGGCCAGCCTGCGTAGAGCGTGACATGGGTGATGGCTTCGATGAGTTCTTCCCGGGTGACGCCGTTCTCAATGGCGCGGCCAAGGTGGAAGCCGAGCTGTTCGGTGTTGCCGCCGGCGGTGAGTACGGCGACGGTGATGAGGCTGCGGTCACGGGCCGGAAGCTCCGGGCGGTTCCAGACGTCCGCGAACAGGACGTCGTCGGTGAGCTCGGCGAGCTTCGGGGCGAAGTCTCCGAACATGTTCCGGCCTCCGCCGATCTGTTGGGGTTGGTCAGTCATGATTTTCCTTCTTTCAGTGGAAACTGGAATTGCTGCACAGGGCTTCATGCAGGGCTTCAACCGCCTCGTTGGTCACAGTTGTTTGCGTCGCCGCGCCAGGGGCGTGAGTTCGTTGGCGCCATAGCTGTTGTCGTCCGGGTTGACGGTAACGCCGGGTGCGACGAGCTGGTCGATGCGGTCCAGCACGTCGCTGGCCAAGGTGATGTCCGCGGCGGGCAGGTAAGACTCGAGCTGTTCCATGGTGCGCGGTCCCACGATGGCGGCCGTGACGCCGGGGTGGTTGATCACGAAGGCGATGGCCAGTTCGATGAGCGTCAGCCCGGCTTGTTCAGCGAGGCGGGCGAGTTCTTCTACGATGTCGAGCTTGCGCTGGTTGGCCGGGCTCGTCATGTCGAACCGGGCGTTCGGCCGCGCGGTTGAGGTGGGCGCGGAGGCTGCGTTTTTACGCCAGCGCCCGGAGAGCCAGCCGCCGCTGAGCGGGCTGTAGGTCAGGGTGCCCATACCGTGGCGCTGCACCGTGGGAAGGATGTCCTCCTCGATACCGCGGACCAGGATCGAGTACGGCGGCTGCTCGGTGACAAACCGCTCGAGGTTGCGTTCCCGGGATGCCCATTGGGCTTCCACGATCTGCGACCCGGAATACGACGAGGAGCCGACGTACCGCACCTTCCCTTGGCGGACCAGGTCGGTGAGGGCGCCGAGAGTCTCCTCGACGTCGGTATCCGGGCTGGGCCGGTGCACCTGGTAGAGGTCGATGTAATCGGTGTTCAAGCGGCGAAGGGAGTCTTCGACCGCCCGCATGATCCAGCGGCGGGATCCACCCCGCTGGTTGGGATCGTCCTCGCTCATGGGCATGAAGAACTTCGTGGCGAGGAACACGTCCTCACGCCGGCCTTCCAGTGCCTGCCCGACGATTTCCTCGGATCCCCCGCCGGAGTAGACATCGGCGGTGTCGATGAAGTTGATTCCCGCGTCGAGGGCGCGGTGGATGATTCGAATGGAGTCCGCGGTGTCATTGTTGCCCCAGGGGCCGAACATCATCGCGCCGAGGCATAAGGGACTGACCCGCACGCCGGTGCGGCCAAGGGGACGGTATTCCATGATGGTGCCTTCTCTCTGTCTCAGGCTTCGGGGATGACCATGGCGAAGCGTTCTTCGCGGGCCTCGTCGGGATCCGGTCCGTTGCGCACGCCGGTGTCGAGTGCGTCGATGGCGGCGAGTTCGTCGGCGCCGAGTTCGAAGTCGAAGACGTCGAAGTTCTCCGCGATGCGTGCGGGGTTGGTCGACTTCGGGATGGCTGAGCGGCCCTGCTGCAGGTGCCAGCGGATCATGACCTGGGCGGGGCTTTTTCCGTGTGTTTGTCCGATGCCGGTGATAGTCGGGTCTTCCATCACGTTCCTGCGCTTCTCGCCCCATCCGGGGTAAAAAGTGATGCCTCCGATCGGTGACCACGCCTGGGTAAGGATGCCGTGTTCGGTGTCCTTTGCCTGGACGGCGGGCTGGGCGAAGTACGGGTGCAGCTCAATCTGGTTCACCGCCGGGACGACGTCTGTGGCCGCCAGCAACTGCACCAGGTGGTGCGGCATGAAGTTGCTGACACCGATCGCCCGGACGCGCCCGTCAGCAAGCAGGGTCTCCAGTGCCTTGTACGCGCCGACAGTTCTTTCGAAGCGGTCGGGGGCGGGCTGATGCAGGATGAACAGGTCCAGGTAGTCGACGCCCAGCTTGCCAACAGCCTTCTCCCAGGCGTGCAGCGTCTGGTCGTACCCGTAGTCGCTGACCCAGACTTTGGTCTCGATGAACACGTCGGAACGGTCCAGGCCCGAGTTGCGGATGCCCTCACCGACCTCCCGCTCGTTGCCGTACGCCGCGGCAGTGTCGATGTGCCGGTAGCCGGCCGCCAGCGCCGTTTCGACGGCCGCCGTCGTTTGCTCCGGTGCGCTTTGGAAGACGCCCAGTCCGAGGGCGGGCATCGTGACGCCGTTATTGAGAGTAAGTTCCATGTTCATGCCTTTCACGGTATTCAGGTGTGCGGGATTGTGGGAGGGCACGTGAGTACCCCCTTTTCGGATGTTGACAGGTCAGCGGGCGGCCTCGGCCAGGGGTGCGGGTGCGGCCCCGAGCGGTGTCCGGGCCCGGCGGGCGGCCAGATCAGCGGGCAGAATGAGGGCCGCGGTGACAGCCAGGGCCAGGAGCAGGAGGACACTGCCCGTGGTGAGGGCAGCGCTGACCTGCGTGGCCAGGTGCCCTGCGGCAGCGCCGGCGGCCGGGACAGTGGCTGCGGCCGCGACCGCGATGCCCAGCCCGAGGCAGGTGGCCGGGGAGGCCCAGCCCCCGTCGGCGGTGTTGATGATGCCGAACACGAGCGCGCCGACACCCAGGGTCGCGCTGAGCGCGCCGAACAGGTCGAAGCGGCGGCCGGCCCTGCCGGTTTCCGGGAGGAACCGCGGAGCGAGTGCGATCATCGCGGCGCCGATGGGTACGTTGACGAAGAACCCGGCACGCCAGGAGATCCAGTGGGCCAGCGCCCCGCCGATGACCAGTCCCAGGCTGGCACCCATCCCTGCGGTCGCGCCGTATAACGCCACGGCCCGCGTGCCCTCACGGCCTTCCGGGAAGCTCGCCATGAGCAGGGACAGGGAGGCGGGCGCGACGATCGCCGCCCCGATGCCCTGGATCGCCCGGCCGGCGATCGCCCACCAGCCCGCCGGGGCCAGCCCGATCAGCAGGGACGCGACCGAGAACACCACCAGCCCGAACACGAAGACACGCCGGCGGCCGAGGAGGTCGCCGGCCCGGGCGCCGAGAACCAGCAGGCCGCCGAAGACCAGCGTGTACGCGTCCTGGAGCCAGGAAAGCTCCCCGGTACCCAGCTGGAGATCGGCCTGCAGGCTCGGCAGGGCCGTGAAGATGACCGAGTTGTCCAGCAGGATCATGAAGTAGCTGGCGAGGATGATCGCCAGGATCGCCGCCGGGCGGCCAGTAGCTGCGGGTTCAGGATTCATGTTTTCCATGGAACCGTGATTTCTCAACGGCGGGGAGTCACGGACGTTCCGGGTAATGCCAGTGCCTCCCTCGTCGCATAGGCCGCGGGTAGCGTGGAGGCCATGACACACAGCGACGACGTGCGGAAGTTCCTGACCTCCCGCCGTGCCAGGATCACGCCAGAGGAGGCCGGCCTCCCGGTCTACGGCGGAAACCGCCGCGTTACCGGGCTGCGCCGCGAGGAAGTCGCGATGCTCGCCGGGATGAGCATCGATTACTACATACGCCTTGAGCGCGGAAACCTCTCCGGCGCCTCGGACAGCGTCCTTGAAGCCCTCTGCCGGGCACTTAAGCTTGACGACGCCGAGACGGCCCACCTTTTTGACCTGGCCCGCGCGGCCACGGCCGCTCCCCGGGTGCGGCGAAAGCGCAGCCCGCAGACGGTGCGGCCGAGCGTGCAACGCGTCATTGATGCGATCACGACGGCGCCGGCCTGGGTCCGCAACGACCGCGGGGATGTCCTTGCCGCCAACGAACTCGGCCGTGCCCTCTACCTGGACATGATGGCTGAGCAGGTGACTCCGCCGAACAGTGCACGGTTCACCTTCCTGAACCCGAAAGCGCGGGAGTTCTTCGCCGATTGGGAACGCAGCGCGGACGACATCGTCGCGGTCCTGAGGTCCACCGCCGGGAAAAACCCCTACGACAGGGACCTCACGGACCTGGTCGGAGAGCTTTCGACCCGCAGCGAGGAGTTCCGCACCCGGTGGGCGAGGCACGACGTGAAGTACCACCGCACCGGCCGCAAACGGCTCCACCACCCGATCGTGGGGGACCTGGACCTGAGCTTCGAAGCATTGGAACTGCCCGCGGACCCGGGGCTGCGCATCAACGTCTACACAGCAGATCCCGGGACACCCTCCGAGGACGCCCTGAAAGTCCTCGCCAGCTGGGCCGCCACCCAGCGCGAAACGGCAGCGGCCGCAGTCAGGGAGAAGAAATGACCGACCGTTTCTCCACCGCGCTCATTGTTGGCGCCACCCAGTCAATGCCCGGGTCCGGTGACAATCTTCTTTCGTTCGGATTCGTGCGCGCCGCCCTTCTTCGCCAGCGTTGAGCACGCCTCCTCGATATCCCGGGCGAGCGTGTCGACGTGCTCGCGGCTCATCGTTTCCTTGACCAGCGCACGCATGATCGTCACGTTCTGGGCGTTCGGCGGCAGGGTGTAGGCCGGCACCATCCAGCCGCGTTCGGCCGAGAGCTGCCAGGCAATGTCGAACTCGTCGTACCCGGGGTCGGCGGCGAGCCGGAACGCGACCAGGGGAAGTTGCTCCTCGTCGGGGCCGATGATCTCGAACCGGCCCATGGCCTCCAACTTCTCGGCGAGGGCGCGGGCGTTGGTCTGCATGTTCTGCATGATGTAGGTGTAGCCGGCGCGGCCGTAGCGCACGAAGTTGTAGTACTGGGCGAGGACCATCGACGAGCCGGTGGAGAAGTTCAGGGTGAATGTCGAGTCGGTCTTGCCGAGGTAGTTCTCCTCAAAAACAAGGTCCTTGGCCAGGTCGGCCTTCTCCCGGAAGATCAGCCAGCCGATGCCGGGATAGACCAGTCCGAACTTGTGTCCGGAGACATTGATCGAGCGGACCTGCTCGAGCCGGAAGTCCCACTTGGAGTCCGGGTACAGGAAGGGCCAGACAAACCCCCCGCTGGCCCCGTCCACGTGCAGCGGCACATCAAGGCCCCGCTCACCCTTGATCCGGACCAGCAGGTCGTTGATGCCGGCGATGTCGTCTTTGTGCCCGGTGAACGTCGTGCCCAGCACGGCTGCGACGCCGATCGTGTTCTCATCGATATGGGCCTCCACGTCCTCCGGGCCGATCGTGTACTTCCCCGGCTGCAGGGGCACGATCCGCGGCTCGACGTCGAAGTAGCGGCAGAACTTCTCCCACACAACATGCACGTCGCCGCCGAACACCATGTTAGGGCTCGACGTCGATGCGCCGGCGGCCTCGCGGCGTTTGCGCCAGTTCCACTTCAGGGACAGGCCGCCGAGCATGATCGCCTCGGACGATCCCTGGGTCCGGGCGCCCGTCGTCTCGCCGGGCGCGTGGAAAAGGTCTGCGAGCATCCGAATGCAGCGCTGCTCGATTTCGGCCGTGCGGGGATATTCGGCGTGGTCGATGAAATTGCGGTGCAGGTTCGCTGCGATGATCTGCTGGGCCTGCGGCTCCATCCATGTCGTTACGAAGGTGGCCAGGTTCCGGGCCGGATCACCCTCCAGCGCCAGGTCCTCCGACACCAGCCGCAAAGCGTCCTCAGCAGGAATGCCGGTCTCCGGGAACTCACGGCTCGGAACCTCCTGGGTGACAAATCGGTTGCCGAACAGTGCCACGTCGGCGTCCGCCGGCTGGGAATTTATTGACATCACTTCTCCTCACGAGACTGTTGAAAGGGGGTTACGGATGAGCTCCCCGGTCCGCGGGAACCGAGACGGCGGCGGATTCTGGACTCAGCATCAGAATCGCGCCGGTGAGGAAGCACAGGGCTCCTACGAGGGTGCCGAGAGTGGCCAGGTCGGCGTTCCAGACATCGCCGCTCGACGGTATGACAAAGGCCGCCAGAGCCGAGACGCCGAACGCAACAGAGCCGGCCAGGTTGATCACGCCGATTTTCCACACCCGGGGCCTGGGCCTGCCGGCAATGGCGCGACCGGCATCCCGCAACGCCACACCGCTGGCAACGAGGAAGGCGACTGAACCCAGCGCATCGGGTCGCCACACCCGCTGCTCGGTCAGCGCCACACTGAGATTGACCCGCAATGCGTTTCCCGTACTCCAGTTGAACCACAGCGTGCCGGCAAGTTGAACTGCGCAGGCGAGCCAGCCGAGATTCCGTGGCGCCCACACCCAAAACCAGTGGCGGCGCTTGGCCCCCAGGAACGGGAGGGCGTCAACGGCTTCGCGGTACTGCAGGAAAGACGCACTGGTGAAGAACAGCGAACCGACGAAGAAGGTGATCGCGCACAAGCGCAATCCCACGGCCTCGGCGTATGACGGAACCGCCCCCAAGGCGAACAGACTCGAGCCAATGATGAACAACCACGCGATCCACCGGTCCCGTCCGGTCGAACCTCCCGCGCTCGACATCTCACTTGCATGGCCGGACTTCGAGGCGGCCCGATGGTGGACCTTCCCGCCAGCGTCAGGCGCCGCGGGCCCTTTCGGGCCCGGGACCGGGAGCACGTTGGAGATCACGAAGGCCACCGCCACAGCCACCACCACCTGCGGTGTTACCGCCACACCGTCCACTCCCAGCAGCAGCGTGGCCAGCAGGGTCGACGTCAACGGCAGCCGCAGCATGGCTGCGCACATGGCTCCCATGCCCAWGCCGAGTCCTGCCGCGAGATTCATTCCGGGCAACCCGCTCGCGACAATACCGAGCGCCGCACCGATGAACATCGAAGGGAACACGGGCCCACCACGAAATGCGCTCAGCGAGAGCCCGTAGGCAAAGGCCTTACAAGTGATCAGCAGGAGGAGCGCCGAAAGCGAGTAGTCCGTGGCGTGTTCGACCAGATCCGGAAGGGCGTCCTGCCCCGAGAACAAGACCTGCGTGAAGCTGTTCCCAGAGATCAACTGGTAGGCCATCGCGGCAAGACCGATCAGCAGGCCGAGCCCAGAGGTCACCAATATCCGGTTCAGGTGCACGACCGGACGAAGCGAGAGCCCGACCCAGCGGATCAACCATCCCAACAGCGCGCCGACGACGCCCATGATCACCGCCCAGCCCAGCGTCGCCAGGGTCGGCGGCACCGCAGGCGGCACGACGGGCAGCGCCAGCGAGAAGCTGCCCAGCCCGGTCCAGCCGTCCAGGCCGACGAACACCAGCGCCCCGACGCCGGAAGCGAGCAGTCCGGGCAGGGCCATCAGGCTCAGCGTCATTCCCCCGATCCCGGCGGCCTCCATGATCAGGAATGCACCGAGCACGGGGGATCCGAGCAGGGTACTGATCGCTGCGAAGCTGCCGGCCGACGCCATGATCGTCAGGGCCATCGGCGGAGCGTCCTTCTTCGCCAGGTGCACCGCCAACGCCCCGAGGCCGCCACCGATCGCGATCAGCGGACCCTCCGGCCCGAGCACCGCACCCAGGCTGAGCGTGGTCAGTGCCGCGAGAATAATGCCCACGAGCTCCCGGCCGCTGGGCGGACCGCCGCCCGTCTTGAATCCGAAAGCCGGTGAGTGGCCCGCGGTTCCCGGAAGATACCGTATGGTCGACGCCGTCAACAGCCCACACAGCACCAACCAGGGAACCGGCCACCAGGCAGGAACGGGACCCCCGAGGACTTGTTCCGGCAGGCCGACAAAGACGTACTGCTGGACCACCGCGACCAAAGCGAGAAAGCCGTACGCAATGACCGAGATGGGAACGCCCAAGACCGCAGCCAGCACGAGCGCAGAGATGTACGCCCTGGAACGAATGACGACGGCCGGATCGAAACTGGGCGGCGATGCGGCAGGCTCGCTCATTCCCGGCAACCCGGCGCGGCTGTGACGATTCGGGTGACCCCGAATGTCCTTTTTCCAACTCGGGGCGGCGTGCCCGTCCGGCAACACCGCGGGTCACCGATGATCAACGAGCAGAACATCATCCCTCCTCCTTCCGCCAGACGGCGGGAGCCTTTAGCGAGGTCTCACAAGCGATAGAGGTGGTCCTTCAGATGTTCTCCAAGCTAACCCTTCCAGTGGGGGCGGTCGTCACCCAATGCGGGTGAAAGAGAACCAAAGCGCTGCGGTTCACACCCCAGGTGCCCCCGGTGCCCCCGCTCCGTCCGGGCGTGACCACGGCGTGACCGGGCGCTCCTGCCGGACGCCGTCCACCGTGATGTCCACTCTCTCATTGAAGAAACTGACAAGTCCGTGGATCTGGGCGGCGTCGAGGAGCCGCCGGTCATAGCTCCACGCGACGTTCCTGCCTTGCCCGGAAGCAGGGTAGCTCCAGTAGCTCGCCTGGCCCTTGTACGGGCAGATGGTCCGTTTGGGGCTCTCTTCCATCAGATCCAGCCGCACATCCGACGGCGGAATGTAGTAGCGCACCGGCAGCATGGTTTCGTAGAGCAGCTGCGCGCCGTTCGTCGTGGCGAGAGTGACGCCGTCGAGCCCTACCTCAACGGTGAGCGAGGACGCCCGGATGTCCACACGATGGAACGGATCACGTGGGTGGCCGGTGATCTCCTCGTCGTCCTCGAGCCAGTCGAAGGCGTTGAAATCCAGCACCACGTAGCCGGCGAGGTCGGGGTCCGCCGGCCGGAAGGCGGCGCGGGGCAGCCTCGCATGGGGGGTGACGACGTCGAGCTCCTCACCGGCCGCCGTGTGCCTGCCGAACCCCGTGCGCGGATCCAGTGCCCGCGGCCCCTCCCGGCTCACTCTGAAGCCGTGTTCCGGGACATCGCCCGCCTGCTGCCCCGGCGGCGCCAGTTCGGCCCGGAGGTCGCCTTCGGAAACTGCGTAGATGGGGGTGATGCGTTTGGGCTCCCACACCAAGAGCGCACCCAGAGTGTCGACGACGGCACGCCCGCCCACCATGGCACGGACCCTTTTTGCGGTGGGCTGGTAACGCAAATCGGGGAACGTGCTGAAGAGGACGTCAGATATCTTCGTGGCCATGACTACAGGGTGGGCGTCCGTTATCCTGCCGTCAACGACTGTCCCGGCCACCCGCCGGCCGGCGGGCGGTCAGCGGGGGACGTGTAGGCCGTGGAACGCCATGGTGATGACGTCGTCGGCCAGCTTCTCCGGGGACAGCGAGCCGCCCGGCTTGTACCACTCGACGATCGAGTTGATGGTGCCGAACAGCAGCCGGGTGACGGTGCGGGGGTCAATGTCCTGGCGGAGCGAGCCCTCATCCCGGGCCTCGGAAATCAGTGCGGCGACCTTGTGGTCGAAGGTGCGGCGCCGTTCCAACGCATCCCGCTCGATCTCCGTGTTCCCGCGCAGGCGCAGCAGCAGCGTCACGAAGGGCAGCCGCTCCACCAGCACCGAGATGGTCTGGCGGACCACGAACTCCAGCCGGGCATCGGCCGAACCGGAGGTTGCCCCGGGCTGGTCCAGGATCGCCTCGAGCCCGCCCAGGGCGTGGTCCAGGGCTAGCTTCAGCAGGTCACCCTTGGACGGGACGTGGTGGTAGATCGCGGACTTGGAGATGCCCAGGTTCTCAGCAAGGATACCCATCGAGGTGGCATCGTAGCCGTGGCGGTTGAAGACGTCGACGGCGATGACCAGCACCGACTGCTGGTCATAGCCGGGGCGGCCGCGCTTGGTGGTGGTTGCTGTGCTGGGCATAGTGGCTAGTTTCTCACGATCTGGTGCTCACTCAGCCCTTGGGGCGCATGTCGTAGATCCGGCGCAGCTTGCCGTTGGACCGCTCCAGCGAACCGGGGTCGACGACGTCGACGGTGCAGGAGGAACCGACGTGGATCTTGATCTGCTGCTGCAGGGCCTTGGCAGCCGCCGCCGCGCCCTCGACGCTGACGGCGTCGCGGCGCTCGATCTTGACGGTCATCTGGTCCATCCGATGGCCCTCGGGCCGGGTCAGTTCCAGCTGGAAGTGCGGGCTGAGTTCGGGGATGCGCAGGGCGATCTCCTCGATTTGGGAGGGGAACAGGTTCACGCCGCGCAGGATGATCATGTCGTCGCTGCGGCCGGTGATGCGGCCCATGCGGCGGTGCGCCGGGCGCGCGGTGCCCGGCAGCAGCCGGGTGAGGTCCTTGGTGCGGTACCGGATGATCGGCAGCGCTTCCTTGGTGAGTGAGGTGAAGACGAGCTCGCCCGGTTCGCCGTCGCCCAGCACCACCGTGGGGTCGAAGGCATCAATGATCTCCGGGCGGAAGTGGTCCTCCCAGATGTGGCTGCCGTCCTGCGTTTCGACGGCTTCGCCGGCGACGCCCGGGCCCATGACCTCGGAGAGGCCGTAGATGTCGCAGGCCTTGAGGTTCATGGTGGTCTCGAGCTCGTGCCGCATTTCCTCGGTCCACGGCTCGGCGCCCAGGACCGCGTACTTCAGCGACGTGGAGGCCGGGTCGATGCCCTGCTTCATCATCGCGTCGGCGATGGTCAGCAGGTACGTGGGGGTGGCCAGGATGGCGTCGGGCTTGAAGTCCTGGATGAGCGTGATCTGGCGCTCGGTCTGGCCGCCGGAGATCGGGATGACGGTGCAGCCGAGGGCCTCGGCGCCGGCGTGGGCGCCCATGCCGCCGGTGAACAACCCGTAGCCGTAGGCGTTGTGCACCTTCATGCCGGGCCGGACGCCGGAGGCGCGCAGCGAGCGGGCCACAAGCTTGGCCCAGTCGGCGAGGTCCTTCTTCGTGTAGCCCACCACGGTGGCGCGGCCCGTCGTGCCGGAGCTGGCGTGGATCCGCGCGACCTCGTTCTGCGGCACGGCGAACATGCCGAAGGGGTACTCGAGGCGGAGGTCCTCCTTGGTGGTGAAGGGGAACTTGCCGAGGTCGGAGAGCTCACGCAGGTCCGCCGGGTGGACGCCGGCCTCATCGAACTTGCGCTTGTACAGGGGGACTCGGTCATAGGCGTAGGCCACCGTGTGCTGCAGGCGGCTGAGCTGAAGGGCCTCGAGCTCGTCGCGGGAGATGGTCTCCTCGCGGTCCAGGACAGCGTCAGTTGTGGCGGCGGCAGTTTCTTGGGTCATCAGTGGTTCCCTGTTTCTATTTCTTGGAGATGGTGCGGCTGCGGCCGCGGAACTCGGCGATGAGTTCCCACGTAGGGGCGTCGGTATCGGTGGGGAGCTGGCCCGGTAGGGTTGCTGCGGGGGCCGCGCCGGCCGGTGCCGCCGCCGGGATGCCCGCGCCAGGGTCGGCGGCGTAGATCTGGATGTCGTACAACCCGCTGCGTCCGGTGCTGGCGCGGCGGTTCGCGACGGCGGTCAGCACCTGTCCGCGGAAGGCGGGCTTCAGGAAGTTGATGTCGACGCCGGCAGCAACCGTGATGTTGGAGTCCTCGCCCGGGAGCGGGTTGGCCGGGTTGCAGGCGAGGGCGAAGGCGGTGTCGCCGAAGGCGAAGATCATTCCGCCGTGGGCCATGCCGAAGCCGTTGAGCATTTCCTGCCGGAGCGTCATGCGGATCGTGGCATGCCCGTCGTCCAGCGCCAGGACTTCGATGCCCATCCATTCCGAGGCGTAGTCGTCTTTCAGGATGGGGTGGGTGCCCCCGGAAACCGTCAGTTCAGCCATGCGTCGTTGCCTCCAGCTTTATTTACCGAATGTTCATTAGGTAATCCCATGTGGGTGCCCGCTGTCAAGGGGTGTAAGTATGCTGGGACACATGGCCAAAGGAATTTACGTCAGCGCGACCACCCCGGGCTCCGGCAAGTCCCTCATAGCGCTGGGGCTGGCGGACACCCTCCACCGGCACGCGGACCGGATCGGCTTCTTCAAGCCTGTGGTTCACGGCAACGACGCCGCGGCGGACCCGATGGTGGCGCTGATGAAGGCCCGGTTCGATCTTGATGACCAGCGCTGCCGCGGCGGCCTGACGTTTGCCGAGGTCCGCGGGCTGCTGGCCGAGGGAAACAGGGCCGAGATCGACGCCCGCTGCGTGGAGATCTTCGCCGAAATGTCCCGCCACTGCGACGTGGTGATTGTGGAGGGGACGGACCTCACCGGCCAGGATGCCGCCGTCGAATTCGACCTCAACGCTCGCCTCGCGAACAACCTGGCCGCCTCGATCGTCGCCGTGGTGGGCGCGAAGGGGCGGACCGTCGCGGAGGCTGCCGACGCCGTCGAGGTTGCCCGCAAGGAACTGGCGGCGGAACACTGCAGCCTCCTGGCCATCATGGTGAACCGCGCCGACCCGGAGGACGTGGACGGGATCGTCGCCGCCGTGAAGCCCGGCGCGTCCGGCCGCCCCGTCTACGTCTTCCCCGAGCTGGACGACATCGCACGGCCCACCACCGGGGAGGTGGCCTCGGCCCTTGGGATCCGCCAGGTGGCCGGCCGGCAGGACATGGAACGCGACGTCCATTCCATCAAGGTGGCGGCGATGAACGTGGCCAACTTCCTGCACGTGCTCGACGACGGCGCCCTCGTGATCGTCCCGGGTGACCGTGCGGACGTGATGGTCGCGTGCCTCGCGTCGTCGTTCTCGCCGGAGTTTCCGGTGCCGTCGGCGCTCATCCTCACCGGCGGCCTGGCCCCGGACCCCAACATCTACTCGCTGCTGGCGCAGGCACCATTCCCCGTGTTCGCGGCCCCGGACGATACCTACACCACCGCCAAACGGGTGTCCGAGGTCCGCAGCGAGATCTGGTCGGGGCACCGCCGCAAGGTGGCCTCGGCCGTGGGGCTGTGGGCTAAGCGCGTGGACGAGGCCGAGCTGGTGGAGCGGCTGCACCTGCCGCGGCTGGAGCGGATGACGCCGCTGCGGTTCCTGCACGACCTCATTGAGCGGGCCCGGCTGCAGCGCCGGCACATTGTCCTGCCCGAGGGGAACGACGTGCGGATCCTGCGGGCCGCCGAAATTCTGCACCGGCGGGACGTCTGCGACCTCACGATCCTGGGCAATGAGTCGGCGGTCCGGGAGCTGGCGTCCACCCAGGGCATCGACCTCTCCGGCATGAGCATCGTGGACCCCGCGACGTCGGAGCTGCGCCAGCAGTTTGCCCAGAAGTACGCGGAGCTGCGGGCGCACAAGGGCGTGGACCTGGCCCGGGCGCTGGAAGTCATGCTCGACGGCAGCTACTTCGGCACCATGATGGTGCAGCTCGGCGTGGTGGACGGCATGGTGTCCGGCGCCGCGCACACCACGGCCCACACCATCCGTCCCGCGCTGGAGTTCGTCAAGACCCGGGACGGCGTCAAGATCGTCTCCTCGGTGTTCCTGATGCTGATGCCGGACCGGGTGCTGGTCTACGGCGACTGCGCGGTCAACCCTGACCCGAACGCGGAGCAGCTGGCGGATATCGCGCTGGCCTCAGCCGAGACCGCAGCCCAGTTCGGCGTGGAGCCGCGGGTGGCCATGCTGTCCTACTCCACCGGCGGATCCGGGACCGGGGAAGCAGTGGACAAAGTCCGGCAGGCCACCGAAGTCGTGAAGGACCGCCGCCCGGATCTCGCCGTTGAAGGCCCCATCCAGTACGACGCCGCCGTCGACGCCGCCATCGCCGCGTCCAAGATGCCGGGCTCGTCCGTGGCAGGGCAGGCGACCGTGTTCATCTTCCCGGACCTGAACACCGGCAACAACACCTACAAGGCAGTGCAGCAGTCCTCGGGTGCGGTCGCCGTCGGGCCGGTCCTACAGGGCCTCCGCAAGCCGGTTAACGACCTCTCGCGCGGGTGCACCGTGGAGGACATCGTGAACACGGTGGCCATCACCGCCGTGCAGGCGCAGTCCGTGGAGCCCGCTACCGAGCCGGAACCTGCGGCTGCCCGCGCATAGTCAGCTGTTTTCCTGGTCAGCTGTTTTCCGGCTTCGCCGGACTTTCGGGGTCTTCCTCCTTGGCCGGCTCATCGGCCAGGCCCGCCGGCGTGAGATCCAGGTCCTCCAGATTCTCGGGGGCCTCGGGCGCTTCGCCGACCTCGGCGGCTTTGGGGTTTCCTGTGTCGTCCAGGGCCGGGTTCGCGCCGACGACGCCGGTGGGATCCTGTTTACCGGAACCGCTGGCGGGTTCGGTGCCCGCTGGTTCGGTGCCCTCCGGCTGGGTCGCGTCGTCAGTCATGGAAATCCCCTTCGTGAGTTGTCCAGTTGGTCCGCCGACTCTAGGCGCCCGGCCAGGCTTTCGCAACGGACCGGCTTTCGCAACGGATGGGCGCCACTGGCGTTCCGGCAATTTGGTCCGGCAATTTATAGTGGATCCCACGGAGCGCTCGGCCAGGCTCCGGCGTGATGCCAGTCCCGGCGCACCCTCGGGTAGCGTCGAAGCCAAGGCTTAGGAGGCCCCATGCTCGTGCTCGTCATCAACTCCGGCTCGTCTTCGCTCAAGTACCAGGTGCGCGACGTCGAGGCCGGCAGCGTGCTCACCGAAGGCCTGGTCGAGAAGATCGGCATGGGTGCCGGCGGTGAGGGCGACGGCCAGATCGAGGGCCCGCGCGACCACGCCGAGGCGCTGGAACAAGTGGACGCGGCCATCCACGACGCACTGGGGGACCGCGTACTGGATGCCGTCGGCCACCGCGTGGTGCACGGCGGGGAGCGCTTCGCCGAGCCGGTGCTGGTCAACAACGAGATCACCCGGGCCATTGAGCGGCTGAACCCGCTCGCCCCGTTGCACAACCCCGCCAACGTCCTTGGCATCCGCGCGATCTCGAAGAAGTGGCCCGAACTGCCGCAGGTGGCCGTGTTCGACACCGCCTTCCACCGCACCCTGCCTGAGCACGCCTGGCGCTATGCGGTGCCGGACGAGCTCTACACGAACCATGGGATCCGCCGCTACGGCTTCCACGGCACCTCGCACGAATACGTTGCGCACCGGTCGGCGGCGCTGCTGGACGTTCCGGTCGAGGAGTTCGACGCCGTGATCGCCCACCTGGGGAACGGCGCCTCGGTCACCGCGATCCGGGGCGGCCAGTCAATCGACACGTCCATGGGATTCACGCCCCTCGAGGGACTCGTCATGGGCACCCGATCCGGCGACCTCGACCCGTCCATCCTGGTCTTCCTCGGCCGGAACGGATGGTCACCCGAGGACCTGGATTCGATGCTGAACCGGCAGTCCGGGCTCAAAGGCCTGGCCGGCAACAACGACATGCGCTCCGTGGTCGAGGCCGCGGAAGCCGGCGATGCAAAGGCGGCCATGGCCCTGGCGGTCGCGTCCTACCGGCTCGCGAAGTACATCGGCGGCTACCACGTGGCCGTGGGCGGCGCGAAGGCCCTTGTGTTCACGGCCGGAATCGGCGAGAACTCGCACCAGTTCCGGAACCTGGTGGCGCAGCGGCTCGGTGCCCTCGGCGTCGAGCTCGACGCCGGGCTGAACCGGGAACGGTCCAGGGAACCCCGCGTCATTTCCACCCCGACGTCGGCCCTGCCGGTCCTTGTGGTTCCCACCGACGAGGAACGGGCGATCGCGGAGGCAACGGCCGCCGTCGTCGCGCAGGCCTCCGTTGCTCCGTAGCCGCCCTTTTGGCCGCGCAAAACGGCGCTTCCGGAGCAGCGGATGGGTAGCGTTGGGGACATGAATGAACCCAAGCCGCTGCCTCCGCTGCCCATCCGCACCGAGCGGCTGGTGCTGCGGCGTTTTGCAGCTGCCGACCTCGATGCCTTCCATGCCTACCACTCGCTCCCGGAAACCGCCCGGTTCCTGCCCCGCGAGGCCAAGAGCTACACCCAGTCGATGGAAACGGTGGGGCGATACGCCAACTTCGAGTTCGAGAAGGAGGGTGACTGGGTGGCCCTGGCGATTGAGGCCCAGGATTCGCCCGGGCTCCTCGGCGAGGTGGTGCTGAAGTGGCTGGAGGGGTGCGGGCAGGCCGAGATCGGCTGGAGCCTGGCCCCGGAGGCGCGGGGACGGGGCATCGCCAGCGAGGCCGCCCGGGCACTGCTGAAGCTCGGCTTTGAGGACCTGGGCTTCCACCGCATCGACGCCAAGCTCGATGCCCTGAACACGGCCTCGGCGGCACTCTGTGAACGGCTCGGCATGCGCCTGGAATCACGGCAGGTGGACAAATGGCATTACAAGGGCGAATGGGCCACGGAGGTGGTGTACGCCATCCTCGCGGACGAGTGGAAGGCCCGCTGACCGGGCCCGGCGCTTGAACCCGGGCACCTCCGCCTGGTGCAGCGTAGCGGCCGACTCAACAGTCGGTCTCAAGCTCAACCACGGGCCTCAGGTGCCGGACGAACCAGGCTCATAGGTCCCGTACGTCGGAAGCCCCGCCGACTCATAGACAAGAATCGCGAGTCCGCCCGGCGTCGCCTCATTGCCGACCAGACGCAGGCCCGCCGGGGCGCCTCCGGCCGGAAACAGTTGCCTGCCGTTACCCACCACCACAGGGGCGATCACCAGCCTCAGTTCGTCGATCAGCCCCTTCGCCAGCAGCGACTGGGCCAGCCGGGCACTCCCGTGGATCTGTAACTCCCGGCCGGGCTGCCTCTTCAACTCAGCGACCTGTGCGGGGACGTCCCCGGACAGGATGGTCGTGGGCGTCCAACCAGCCTGCGCCAGGCTCTGCGAGACCACGTACTTCGGCAAACCGTTCATCTTCTCAGAGAACGGATCATCAGGGTCCGTGATTCTCGGCCAGTCCCTCGCAAAGTTGACGTAGGTCCGGCGGCCGAACAGCAACGCATCCGCCTCACCCAGCCAGTGCGCCGCCTGCTGGATGAATTCCTCGTCAAGGTAGGGGACGAACCAACCTCCTTGTGAGAAGCCGTCGCTGGTATCCTCCTCGGGCGATCCAGGACCCTGCGCCACGCCGTCCAATGTGAGGAACTCTGTCAGCGTTAGTCTCATCGTGTTGCCTCTCCGTGCTGCGTGCTGCGTGCTGGGTGCTGGGTGCTGGGTGCTCCGGGTGCCGGGTTCACCGGCCCGGGCTGGGCCTGGAATCACGGCAGGTGGCACTACAAGGACGAACGGGCCACGGAAATGGTGTACACCTTCCCCGCGGATGAATGGAAGGCCCGGCAGCAGGTATCCGGCATCCGACGGCGCAACGAGGCCCCAATCTAAGGGACGCGTCAATCTAAGGGAAGCGCCAATCTAAGGGAAGTACCGACCTGACGGGGAAGCGCTCTGATGCGGTGGCGGTCTGTCGAGACGCCGATCTGACGCAGATGGCCGGAATGAAGTCCTCATTCCGGCCATCTGCGTCAATTCGGGCCCAAGCCGAACCCGATTCGGGCCCAAGCCGAACCCGATTCGGGCCCAACCCGAACCCGATTCGGACCCAAAATCGGTCCTCGCCTTAGGGCGCCGGCGGCGCGGTGGATGCCGGCGCCGGTGAGACCGCGCCCGGTGCGGGAGCCGCGGGTTGCGTCAGCTGCTGCCCTGCCGGCTCCGTGGCACCGGAGCCCGGGGCGGGACCGGACGACGTCGTACCGTCACCCGGCGCCGTGGCTCCCGTGGRCCCCGGGGCCGGGGCCTGCGTGCTGCCGGGGGTGGTTTCGGCAGTGGCTCCCGACGTCGTACCGGGCGTGGCAGCGGTACCGGCACCAGGCGTGGCGGCAGGAGTGGCGCCCGGCGTCGGGGCTGTACCGGCGGACCCGGCCGGGGTGGCGCTCGGATCGGCCTTGATGACCGCCATGATCTGTTCCTTGTACGCGCTGAGCCGGCCCTGGATCTCCGAGAGCGGCTGGTTCCGCAGGTCCTTGCCGTAGGCGGCGATCTCCTGCCACAGCTCGTTGAGCCTGGCCGTGCCGTCGCTGCTCAGGGGCCCATCCAAGGTCAGGACAAGTTGGCTGGCCAGGGCGTAGGTCAGGCACCGGACGCAGTTATAGTTCGCCGACGCCGAGAGATTTTCCGGAACGATCACATCGGTCTGTCCCACAATCAGGACCACCTGGAAGCCCACCGCCACGGCGGCGCAGTCCGCGCAGCTGGCAAACGCGTAGGCCTCATTCCGTGTGTCCACAGTGTCACCGTCCTCGGCCCAGACCAGGGCGAAGGCGACGTCGTAGACCACGGAACCGTCAGTGGTGTTGACCGCTAGCGACTGGTTGCCGTCGTCCTCCGGAGCGGCCGGCTTGTCGAAGGGGAAGACCCAGGAAGGGCCAGCCGGCGCCGCCGCGGGGGCGGCCGTGCTGGCCGTGTCGGACTGCCGGGGCACCAGGACCATGCTCAGCTGCGGGTCCTCGCGTGTGGGCCTCCGGGCGCCCTCCGGCCACAGTGCAACGGTCGTTCCCGACTGGCCCTCGGCCATCCGGGACGCGGCGGAGGCCGGGAAGACGGCGGTGGTGGCGTCGGCCAGGGTGCCGCGCTCGTAGGGCTGGACCGGGCGGTAGGTGTCAGCTCCCGGCCACCAGGCCCAGGCGAGGCCCGCCGCCACCGCCGCGATCGCAACGATGGCGGTGGCACGCTGGAGGGCCTTTCCGCGGGTCTTGCGCCACAGGCCGGTGGCCAGCTGGCGGACCAGGCGCAACAGGATGTAGAAGATGCCCAGCACCGGCAGCGCCAGGCAGGCGATCGCGATCACCCGGACGGCGGCGTCGGCGAGGTCCCCGGTGGCGACGCTGTGGGAAAGCATGGCCTGCTGCTTCAGGCCGTTATCCCAGGCGGTGCCCAGGACGCGCGGCAGGGTGAGCACCATGGTGGCCATGCTGAAGAGCAGCAGGGGGACCGTGACCAGCACCCAGATGGTGACCACGGCCCGCGCCCAGGGCTTCAGGAGCCCGGCTTCGGGATCGGTCTTCCGCCACGGCACCAGGGCCAGCAGCGTGGGCTTGATGCGCTGGAACAGGTCCGGGACACCGGTAGCGTCGGCCAGGATATGGTAGCCGTCGAAGCGGACCAGCGGCATCAGCTGCCGGACCATCTGCAGGATCTGGGTGACCACCACCAGCAGCAGCGCATCGAAGCCGGTGGCCCACCAGATGCCCATGATCGCGACGGCCACGATGGCGTTGAAGTACAGTCCGCCGAGGTCCGTGCGCAGCCGGCCGCCGCGCCCCAGCCGGTAGGAATCCGTGACGTCGGTATAGAAGGCCGGCCACATCAGATACAGGCCGGTCCCCATGGCGCCGGGGGTGGCCCCGCCGCGGCGGGCGGCGGCGGCGTGGCCGAACTCATGGAAACCGGCCGAGAGCACCGTGACCACCAGGATCAAAAGCACCAGTCCGGGGTTGGCAAAGGCCTCATGCGTGGCCGATGCCAGACCCTTGACCATCAGCACCCACCAGCACGTGGCCAGGAAGGCCGCGGTCACGGCCACCACGATCAAGGGGTTGAATAGCGTGGCGAACGGCGCGGTGATCTTCCGGGTGCGGTCCGGATCGGTAACCGAGTACCGGAAGCGCATACCCAGCAGCGGGTTCGATTTCTTTACCGCCGGCTCGGAACCGTCCGCCAGCTGCAGGAGGCCGAGGGGGAGCAGCTGGGAAGTGATCAGGGTGCGGACGTTCTCGGCACTGACGAGCCGTCCGAAACTGTCACTGGCGTGCCCGGCGATTTCTTCCAGGCCCCGCTCGCCGTCGATCGCCTCGAGCACCAGGTACAGCAGTCGGGTGAGCTGGATGGTCTGGCCGTCGGAGCGGCGCACGAGGGACGGGGCTTCCTTGTAACCGGATCCCTTCGCCTCGCCGATCAGCTGGACGCCGGCGGCCCGCACGGGAACCGGCTGCAGGCCGACCGCGGCGGACGACGGCGGGCCGGCAGCGTCGCCGCGTGCGCCGGCGTCGGGCGATGTGGCGCCGCCGGTGGCAGGCAGGGCCGGAGGGCCGTCCTGACCGGACGGCCCTCCGTGCACAGTGCTCATCTAGGTGCTACTGCTTCAGGTCGGACTGCTGGTCAGCCGACGCCGTAGCGTCGCCATGGATGTCCTGGTTGATGATGGCATCCTGCTGGGCGACGGCGAACGCGTTGCTGTCGATGGAGCCGATGTTGGCGCCGACGGCAGCGTCGATCGGCGCGGCCACGTTGGCGTTGGCGGCCACCGCACCATTGATCGGTGCCGCGATGCCGGCGTTGGCGTCCAGGTTCACATCGACGTTGAGCAGGTTGCCGCTGAGGGCACCCGCGGCGCCGGCGGCGGCCCCGACATCCGTCGGCAGCGCACCGCCCAGGTCCGGGGCCGTGCCATCCGGCAAGACGCCGGTGGCATCGGCGGGTACCGTGCCGGCCGGTACAGCGCCGCCGAGATCGGCCGTGGCAGCAGGCGTGACCGGATCCGTGGCAGCGGGCGCTGCGGCAGAACCTGCTGTGGTCCCGGCGTCCGCACCGGTGCCCTGGTCGATGACACTGTCCTGGGTGGAGTCTGCCGTGGCATCGCCCGTGACGCCCTGGTTGATAATGGTGCCCTGGTCTGCGAGGGCCTGGGACTCGGATCCGACGGAGAGGACGTTAGCCGAAGCGCCTGCGTCAATCGGGGCGGCCACGTTGGCGTTGGCCGCGATGCCGAGGTCGATCGGCGCCGCGGCGCTGATCCCGAGGTTCAGGTCGGCGTTCAGGTCCAGGACGGAGGCGACTTCCTTGTCCGGGAGAGCCGTGCCGCCCTGCGCCATCAGCTCATCATCAGTCAACGGGGTCATTCCCTGCTCAACGCTCATAACAAACTCCATCTCCGGCACCCAGTGCCCGGTCAAAGCCCTACGACGCCCCGCCCCCAGCGGACGGGTTCCACGTCGAAATGCCCATCATGCCAGTAAATAGTAAGCATGATGACCAAATATCGGTAGCGGGCTCCCGGATTAACGCCGGAAAGCCCGCTGACCGGCCGGAAAACGCATCGATTGCTCCATAAGTGCCCTAATGGAGGTCCAAAAGGGCGGCTACGGAGCAACCGATGGGGTTCTTACTTCAGTCCGGCCCCGGGCAGCAGTTCGGTGGCGCCGAGGGAATCGGCGACGAACGCGTAGTCCCAGGCCCGTTCGCGCCACTGCACGTATCGGCCCGACGCGCCGCCGTGGCCGCCTTCCATCTCGATTTTCAGAACGACGGGTTCGCCGCCGGTGTTCACCTCGCGCAGCCGCTGCACCCACTTGGCCGGCTCCACGTAGAGCACGCGGGTGTCGTTGAAGCTGGTGACCGCGGCGATCTTCGGGTACGCCACGGCACGGACGTTCTCGTACGGCGTGTACGACTTCATGTACGCGTACACGTCAGGGTCGGTGATCGGGTTGCCCCATTCCTCCCACTCCAGCGCCGACAGCGGCAGGTCGGGGTCCAGGATGGTGGTCAGTGCGTCCACGAACGGGACGGCGGCAACGATCGCCGCGTACTTTTCCGGCGCCAGGTTGGCGACCGCGCCCATGAGCAGGCCGCCGGCGGAGCCGCCCATCGCCGCGATCCGTGCCGGGTCCACCCAGCCGGAACCGGCGAGCCAGTCCGTGGCCGCAATGAAGTCGGTGAACGTGTTTTTCTTGTGCAGCTTCTTGCCGTCGTCGTACCAGTGCCGGCCCAGCTCGCCGCCGCCCCGGATGTGGGCGATCACAAACACGATGCCCCGGTCCAGCAGGGACAACCGGGGGATCCCGAAGCCCGGATCCATGCTCATTTCGTAGGAGCCGTAGCCGTACACCAGGCCGGCCGCCGTCGAATCCTGCCTGACGGAGGCGTGGCGGAGGACCGAGAGCGGAATCCGGGTCCCGTCGGACGCCACTGCCCATTCCCGGGTGGCGACGTAGTCCGACGGCGTGTAGCCGCCCAGCACCGGGCTTTCCTTGCGCAGCAGGAGTTCACCGGCCGGGAGCTCCGGGGTGGGCAGCACAAAGTCGTAGACCCGCGACGGGGTGAAGTAGGAGGTGTAGCCCATCCGGATGACGGGCGCCTCGTAGTCGGAGCCCGCGACGCCGGCGGTATACAGCTCTTCGGTGAACGCAGGCTCCACGGCGGCGCCCTGCTCCGGGGTGCCCAGTCCTGCCAGGGGCAGGACCTGGACCCGTTCAATGGTGTCCTTGCGGACGGAGACCACCGCGTGGGTCGACGTGACGCCGGCGCCGTTGACTCGGACCTGGTCGGAATGGGCGACGACGGTGTCCCAGTGCTGCTCGGCGAGCGGCTTTGCGAGCTCGGCCGGGTCCACCAGCGAGACCATGGAATTGATGGCGTCCCTGTTGTGCGTGAGCAGGATCCGCTCCCGGCCCCGCCCCGAGGCGTCCGCCAGCAGGAACGGCTCGGCCTCGTAGAGGATGCGGTCGTCGCGGGAGATCACGGTGCGCAGGCCGGCGTCGGGGTCATCAAAGCGCAGCAGGCGGGTCTCGCTGAACTCGGAGCAGCCGATGCTGAGCACCAGGTGCCGCCGGTCGGCAGAGAGCTCGAAGCCGAGCCACATGGCGACGTCGTCCTCCTGGTAGATGACCGTGTCCTCGCCGACGGGTGTGCCGAGCACGTGGGACTTGACCTGGTACGGCCGCCACGAATCGTCCACCACGGTATAGAAGATCCGGCTGCCGTCGGGGGAGAAGGAGATGCCGTAGAAGACGTTGTCGATCACATCCGGCAGCAAGTCGCCGGTGCGGAGGTCCTTGATGCGCAGGGTGAAGCGCTCGTCGCCGGCGTTGTCCACGGCGTAGGCGTAGAGGGTGCCGTCGATGGTCGTGGCGGCCCCGCCCACGGCGAAGAACGGCTTGCCCTCGGCCTCGAGGTTGCCATCGAGGAGGACCTCCTCGCCCGGGATGACGACGCCGGCCTCCACGGCCGGGGGAGTCCAGTCCGCGACGCGGTCCCCGGTGTCCTGGCCGCGCACGCGGCAGTGGATGCCGTACTCCTTGCCCTCGACCGAGCGGGTGAAATACCACCAGCCGTCCCTGCGGTTCGGGACGGAAAGGTCAGTTTCCTGGGTGCGGCCCTTGATTTCCTGGAAGATCGCCTCGCGCAGCGGCTCCTGGTGCGCGGTCACGGACTCCTGGTAGGAGTTTTCCGCCTTGAGCAGGTCCACGACCTCTGCGGACTCCTTGTCCCGGAGCCACTCGTAGTTGTCCTCGAACGCGTCGCCGTGATGGGTGCGCACCGAGGGAACTTTCCGGGCGACGGGAGGCTGCGGGGACGGCTGGGCGGGAGTCTGGGTCATGGACCCAATCTACCGAAGAGCGGCGCCTCAATTGCCGTTCTGCAGATTGTTGGCCGCCACGTAGCCGGCGAGCGTTCCCGAGCGCAGTGCGGCGGCGAGCGCTGCGGTCGCGGCAGGGTCCTTCAGGACAATCGACTGGCCGTCCCGGCTGGTCCCGGTGCCGGCGGTCGGCAGGGTGAAGAACACGCCGCGTCCCGGCGGCGTGCTCCGCAGGCCGAAGGCGAGGTTTTCCAGCGACTCCAGGGTGAAGCTTGCGTCCAGGGTCACGTGCGGCAGCACCTTCTTGATGAGTTTGCGGACGGTGCCGCGGTCCGCCAGGCCGCCTTCGGAAGCCAGCTTGGCCATCATGGCTTTCAAGAACGTCTGCTGGTTCCGGACCCGCTGGTAATCGCCATCGGCGAAGGCATGGCGCTCGCGGACAAAGGCCAGGGCCTGCAGCCCGTTGAGGTGGTTCACGCCCGCCGGAAAGTGCACTTTGTCATCTGCTGTGGCGGTGAATGACTGTTTGATGTTGACGTCGACACCGCCGAGCGCATCCGTCATGGCCGCGAACCCTTGAAAATCCAGCATCACCGTGTGGTCGATGTGCGCACCCAGCAGCGCCTCCACCGTCCGCGTMATCAGCGGCAGTCCGCCCAGTTCCAGCGCGGCATTCACCTTCGCGGTTCCGTGGCCGGGGATGTCTACCCAAAGATCGCGCATGATCGAGATGCCGTAGACGCTCTTCCGGTCCGCCGGGAGGTGGATCAGCACAAGGGCGTCGCCGCGCTGGTCGGAGGTGGTGCCGTTGGCCGCCGCCGCCCGCTCATTCACCCGGCTGTCGCTCCCGATCAGCAGGATGTTGAGGGCGACGGCGGGTGGTTCCGGGGTGGGCGTGGGGGTGGGCGCCGGCGTGGGACTGGCCGCCGTCGCGGTCGCGGGCGCGGGGGCGGCGGCCGGTGCCGTAGCTCCGGCCGGGCCGGTGCCACCGGGACGGGGCCCGGGGAGTATGTAGGCCGCGACCGCGACGGCCACCGCGACGGCGACCGCGAGCAGTGCCCCCAGCAGCAGCGTCCGACGGCGGGCGCCTGCCACGGTGGGCGAAGGAGGGGGCGGGGACGCCGCGGAAGCCGCTGCTGCTGGCTCCGGAGCGTTCCCCATAAGCGGACGCTACCATCGCGCCCGGCCACGGACTATGGGTCCAAGGGCCTCTCTGGGCGCCTCACCCGGCCGGGCTTAGTTGCCGTTCTCGAACTTGTTCGCCGCGACGTATTCCCCCAGGGTGCCGGAGGCCATCGCTGCGGAGATCTTCTGGATGGCGTCCGGGTCGGCCAGCACGATCGACTGGCCGTCCGCGGACGTTCCGACGCCGTTGGTGGGCAGCGTGAACATGACGGTGTTCTGTGCCCGGATGTCCTTGAGCTCGAGTCCCAGCCCGGCCACGGCTCCCGAATCAAAGGTCTTGTCCACAGTGACGAACGGCGACACGGCGCCCACCATGTTGTTGATGGTGATCGGGTTGCTCAGCGTCTGGCCGGCGGTGGATTTCTTGATGATGGCCCGCAGGAACTCCTGCTGGTTGCGGACCCGCTGGTAGTCGCCGTCCGCGTAGGCGTGACGTTCGCGGACGAAGGCCAGGGCTTCGGTTCCGTTGAAGGTGTGTTGGCCCGGGGCGAAGGACTGGCCCTTCAGATCGTTCGACGTAAACGGCAGCTTGGTGTTAACGGTCACCCCGCCCAGCGCGTCGGTGAGCCCCTTGAAGCCCTCGAAGTCGATCATCGCCACGTGATCGATGCGCTGCTGGAAGATCGACTCGATGGTCTGCACCATCAGCGGCGTTCCGCCAAGGGCCAGCGCCGAGTTGATTTTCGCCTCGCCGTGCCCGGGGATGTCCACCCAGAGGTCACGCATGACGGACATCGTGTAGATGTTCTTGCGGTCAGCCGGAATGTGCACGAGCATCAGCGTGTCCGCGCGCTGGTCAGTGGGCGTGCTGGCGGTGTCGGGCTCGGCAGCGCCGCGGCTGTCACTGCCCATCACCAGGATGTTCATCGAGGTGTCCGTCTTCTTCGGGCGCGTGGACTCCACCGGGAAGGCCTGGTCGATCTTTCTGCTACCGGAGTCGAAGGTGTGGGCGAGGTTGAAGAGATAGCCGCCAGCCACCACCGCGACGAGCGCCACCACCACGGCGACGGCGATCAGCACGATGCGGCCCCGGCGTTTCTTCGCGGGCCGCCGCTCGCGGAGTTCCGCCCTGCCGGCGTCGTCTGGGCTGTCGAAGGGGTGTGTCATGTGTTCCTCTAAGTTGGCCGGGCATGGTGCCCGGATTCCATTTTGACCAATGCCAGGGCCGCACGGGCGCCGTGGAGGCCCTCAATACAGTACACCGGGCCCGTCTATCAACACTTCCGGCGGTGCGTGGCCTGGTCATCTGGACTGCCTCGGCCCGATAGTATCGGGCGGTGGCCTCACAGAGGGGTCCGGATATCCCCGTGGGGAGGGGCAGATGAAGCATCGCGGCGCGCGGCGTTCGGCCACGGTTGGAGATGCCCGAGTGCCGGGCCGCGGACTCCTTTATGCAGCGTTCCTGCCGGCTTTCCTGTTCCTGCTTGTTGCGGGCCCGGCCATGGTTGCGGACGCCGACCCGATCGGTGGTTCCGTTGCTGGTCCGGCGGCCGAACCGGCACGTGCCTCGTCCGGTTCAACGGGTCCGGCGGAGGGTCACGGTCCTCTCCTCGGTGCAGCATTGCAATGGGGCGAGGATAGCGCGGCGGGGTTCTCTGAACGACTGGGTTCCTCGCCGGGCATATTCAGCCACGATGTCACCCTGCCGGTCCGGGAATCCGAGAAGGCGGATGTCCGCAAGTTCGTCGAGCAGGCAGGCTCCCTGGGCGCCCATGCCCAGCTGACGGTAAAGCCCGCTGTTCCGTTGGAGCAGATCGATGCTGTTAGGGCTCTTGCCTTTGCGCAGGAGATCGGCCGGCTCACGGAGGGGATTCCCGGGAAAGTGTTCATCCGGTTTGCCCCGGACATGAACTCCAGCTGGGTGAGCTGGGGCCAGCAGCCAGCTGCCTATGTGGCCGCCTTTCGGGCGGTGGCAGCCGCGTTTGGCTCCATTGACGACGCCGGCACTGTCATGGTCTGGGAGCCCTTCCTGGCCAAGGATTACCCCTTTGAGCGGAACCGCAACGCGCCCGGGCCCGGCTCTGACGGGTATCGGATCCTGGACTCCAACGGGGACGGTGTCTGGGATGGTGCTGATGACGGCTACTCGCCGTATTATCCCGGGGACGACGTCGTTGAGTGGGTCGGGCTGAGCGCCTACCATGACGATACCCGTGGCGGAGCCGCCGTGAACTCGGTGCCGGCCTCCGGGGAGCTGGCAGACATGCTGACCGGTCACGAGGCCGGTGGGTCCTTCGGCAATTTCTACGGCGCCTACGTCCAAGGACGTGCTAAGCCACTGATGCTCCAGACTGCAGCGTTCTACAGCCCCACAGTGGGCGGCGCAGAGGAGTCCGCCATCAAGCTTTCCTGGTGGGGGCAAGTGCTTGCTGAGTCCTCATCAGAGCGGTTCAGCGGTGTCGAGGCCGTGGTCTGGGATGAGAAAATGAGCACCAGGGACAACGGTGTGGCCGCTATCGACTGGCGGCTGACCGGACGGCCGGACCTCGCGGCAGCGGCCGGAAACCGCTTGGAAAGCTCCACCCTGGTAACGGGACCCGTCACCGCCACCAAAGACCCGAGTGCTTCCGTGCCGGACGCCGGTCAGGTCCTTTCCGGCGGGGCAGTCTGGGGCGTTGGTGCCGCTGTGGTGTTGGTGTTGTTCCTGTTGTGGGCCGCTCCCCGGCGTTTGCGCCGCGTTTCGGGCTGGTCGTACAAGGACCCCTCGTCCCGGGATTCAAGGGTGGACCTCCTGCGTGGGCTCGCCATTGTGTTTGTTGTGGTCAATCACTTGGGCATGACTTCGCTTTTTCAGTTGTTCACCCAGGAGGCCGTGGGCTTCGTGTCCGGGGCGGAACTCTTTGTCCTGTTTTCCGGGTTGGTCCTGGGCATGGTGTTCGGTCCGCGGGTCACGGACCATCTTGGTGACGTGGTGGACCATGCCGGGAGGCGCGCGGGAAAACTGTACGGCACGGCCTTGGTGGTTCTGCTCGGCGTCTTCCTCTTTTCGCTTGTGCCGGCTGTCAATGCGGATGCCCTGACGTCATTCGTTGACCAGGGAACGGGCGCCGCGGGGCGCGGGGGATCGGGCCGCGCCTATGACCTCTACGCGGGAATGGGGTCCCTACTGCAGTTCCCGGTGCCCCCCGAAGTGATCCCCGGGATCCTGCTGTTGAGGTTCGGGCCCTGGCAGTTCAACATCATGGGCCTCTATGTGGTGCTGCTCATCGTCAGCCCCCTGGTACTGGCGGCTCTGTCCCGGGGAAAGGTGCTGTGGGTGCTGGCGTCGTCCGCAGCTCTCTACGCGGCGGGTGCTGTGTTCAGGATCCGGCTGCTGCCCTCGCAGTTCGAGGACTCCTTTCCGCTGATGGTATGGCAGGTCCTCTTCGTGCTCGGTCTGGTGGCCGGGTACCATCGGGCGGCCATCATCGCCTGGCTGGGCCGTCGGACCTGGGTGGTGGTCGCTTGCACGGCGGCCGCGGCCGCACTGGCTTTCCTGTCCTTCTGTAATCCGTATCTTGCCAACGGGTTTGATACCCGGCTGGCCGTCATGCCGGACGCCACCTACCGTGCCATGTACGATGCCTTTTTCGGCCGCACCTATCTGGAGCCGGGAAGGTTGCTGAACGTCGTGCTGTTGGTAGTGGCGGTCTACGCGTTCCTAACGGCCTATTGGAAGCCCGTGGAGCGTATTTTGGGGTGGTTCTTGATTCCCCTCGGACGGGCCACACTCTACGTTTTCATCATGCATGTAGTGCTGATCGCTGTCATATCCAATATCCCCGCCCTGCAGGATGGCCGAGTCCTGGTGAACACGGCCGCGTACGTGGTGGTGCTGGCCGTTCTTTGGGTGATGGTCCGGACACGCTTTCTGTTTCGCGTCATCCCCACCTGACGGGCGCCGCGGCGGCCAGAACCGCCACCAGCCTCCCCAGAGGGTGTGCTACGCGGCCACCTGAAGGCGGGTGAGGAAGATAGCTGTGACGTCGTCATCCGGTTGGGTCTCCCGGTGGAGGTCCTGCAGGAGGGCGGTGAGCTGTGCGGGGGTATGGTCGCGGACGAGGGCTGCGAGGTCATCGAGCGCGGCCAAGGTACCGTCGTAGAGGTCCAGGAGCCCGTCGGTGAAACTCGCGAGGGTCTCTCCCGGGGCGAGGAAAGCATATGCCGTGCCCCACGAGCCTGGTTCACCGAGTCCCAGCGGCAGCCCGCGACAGGGCAGGCGGCGGTAGGAGCCGTCACGGGCGACGATGATGCTCAGGCCGTGACCGGCGTCGGCGTACTCCAGGCGCCCGCTGGCCGGCTCAAGCCTGGCCAGGAAGGCCGTCGCAAAGGTAGCCGTGTTCTCCAGATCCACTGCGAGGAGCCTGCTGGCCCGGTCCAGAACCGCACTGGGCGCGTTGCCTCCAGCACTGCGTACCGCGCTGCGGACGGTGGCGGCCATGAGCGCCGCAGCCGTCCCCTTGCCCATCACATCGGCAAGCATCAGATCCACGCCGTCTTCCGATTCACTCCACGAGTAAAAGTCCCCGCCCACGTCCCCTTTCGGCAGGCAGATCCCGGAAATCTGATAGTGCGGTGCGCCCGGGGTGGAGGATGGCAGTAGGGCCTGCTGCACGGCTCGGGCACGGTCCCGGTCCGCGGAGTCTTGGAGCTCACGTTCGGCCCAGCTTCCGAGTTCATCCAACTGCCGGAGCTGAACCTCGGAAAGCTCACGCGGCTGGGTGTCAAACAGGCAGAGAGTGCCGACCCTGCTGCCCGCATCCACGCTCAGCGGCCGGCCGGCATAAAACCGGACACCGCGCCCGCCGACGACGTCAGGCAGGTCCAAGAACCGCCGGTCCGCCATCGCGTCCGGGACCATCAGGATTTCCGGTTGGGCAATCGCGGCGTCACAGAAGGTGTCCTTCCGGTCGATCTCCCTCAAACCCGTTCCTTGCGGTGACTTCACGAACACCCGGTCGCTGTCCAACAGATTCACTGCGGCTACGGGGACATTGAACAGTTCACGGGCGGCACGGGTGATCCGGTCAAAGCGTTCCTCCGCCCGCGTATCCAACAGGGATAAGCCGTGCAGGGACACCAGCCTGACACGCTCATTCTCGTCGGCTGTTGTCAGATCCACATTCATTTGCCGTCCTCCCAGACCGTCACCGTCAAGAGTACTGTCCAAGACCGGTTCCGGCGCCGGTGAACCGCGGCTCAAGGAGGCGAAGTCAGCTGTGGAGGCGGGCGAACCGCAGAATAGAGAGGATGGCCGGTGCGAGTTCGTCCTCCATCTGGTCGTAGAACTCCTGCCCGCGCCGGTAGGGATCAACGACGTCGTTGTCGGCGGCGTCCGGCGCCAGTGCCAGGTGCCGAACTGACGCCGCCCGGCCGGGGAGTTCCCGCCAAAAGGATGGAGTGTCGCTGGCGGGGGAGGGTGCGGGGGTGTCCGCGTCGCGCTGCTCAAGGACCTTCAGCATCCGGGCAAACTCGCGGATAGTAAAAGTTCGCTTCAGCAAAGAGGCATCCATCTGCATTACCTCGCCGCGGTGTTTAGCGGTCATCGCCAACACCAGATCGGACTCCCGGAGGATCTTTTGCGTCAGTTGGCGCGCCGCAAAACCGTCCGGGGTGCCGCCATACGTCCTGATGATGTCCGCAGAGCTCGGCTGGATCGGATCGCCCACCATGGCCCGCGTGCCGGCGCTTCGAACCACAAAAGTACCGGGCTGCACTTGATCCAGGCCCGCCTGAAGCAGGCGCTCGGCCACCGGCGAGCGGCAGATGTTGCCGGTGCAGACCGTGAGGATCCGAACGGGGCGAGGCGTATCCAAGGTTTATCCAACTTCCATTAGCGAGACTCTTGCCAGCGACGTGGTTTCCGAGTCTAGCCGCGACGGGCCATTCACATCTCCGGGAGAAGATAGGGCCGAGTTCTGTCGTTCTTGAAAATAAAGCATCTTGATATTGAAGATTCACGCTTTTCTGCGTACAGTCGTCCAAGGATGCCGAAACAATCGGCAGGAGCTTGCCCGACTGGGTTCTCCGCCGCACTAGAACTTGGGGTAAATAGATGTCGGAGATCAAGAGCCTGGCCGCACCGAAAGCGAGTTTCGACCGCCGTTCCGTCGTAAAGACCGCCGCGTGGAGCGTGCCTGTTATCGCGGCAGCTATTGCAGCCCCTGCCGCTGCGGCGTCGGGGCGGACTGCGACGGCGGCCTTCGGCGCGTTGGGTTCCGTGTCGTACAAAGGATCGCCGACGAAAACCGGCACGGCCCCCACGGGTTTGGCCATCCACAACACGCCCGGGGCTGCCATCAACGGCAACGCGACCGTTACGCTCACCATCACGCCGACTACTACAGGCAAACCTGGAACCGGTATAGGAACGCTCGCGGGGGGGACGGTGACCGTTGCCGGGAAATTCTCTGCCACCAATGTGTACACGATTACGTTCGTCTGCGCTACGAACATTCCGGGGGGCCAAACTCAAAGCTTTGCCTTCGGGTCATATTCCTACAACGGCAAAAACACTGATCCGGCCGCCAATTACACCATTGCGATGGACGTCACCCTCCCGGGCGGCCGCGTTATGCCAACAACTTCCTCGACGATGCACCTGAACGCGTAGATTCCTCCGGCGCCACGAGCCCAACTGTCCCCTTTGTATTTTACAAGTGATGTAATGGCAGTTATTAATGTGCCGGACTTCGGTGGAGCTGTGCCGAAGCGGGTCTGGCGGGGGCGTTTGGGGGCGGCTGGGGCGGTTCCCGAAAAATCATTCCGGGATTGGGGAAATAGTTGAAGGTCTCCAGTGACCTGAATATTGACGTATTAGCCACCAGTTTCACAGTTCGTTGGGGTGCCGCTGTCACAGACGTGCAGCGGCAAGCAATGACCCGGGCCTGGAGCCGGTGCTTGAGCAGCCCGCGCCCCGTTGCCCCAGGAGGTGCGCCGGTAACGTCAGACCTCCCCTTCACGGCATCCCTTTATTTCGATTCGAAACTGCCGGGCGACGGCGTTAGGCACCTCGGCTCTGACACCTTTGAGGGCCTGGCCGAAGCCGTGACGTCGGAAGTCACCGTCGCCGCCATCCTGGAACGTGCCGGCGAGCTGACCATGCTCCATGCCTGCGGTGTCGCCGATCCCGGCGGCGCCGTGATTGCCCTCGTGGCAAGATCCGGCACGGGCAAGACAACGGCTTCCTCGCAGCTCGCCCGGACCTTTGGCTATGTAACCGACGAAACCGTTGCCATCCGGGTGGACGGCACTGTTGTGCCGTATCCCAAGCCCTTGTCAGTTAAGCAGGTGACGGAAGGTGCCGCCAAACTCCAGGTAGGCCCGGACGAGCTCGGCCTGCAAGTTGCGCCGGACAATCCCCGCATCACGGCCATCGCCCTGCTCGACAGGGTTGCCGGCAGGAAGTACCAGTTGCCTGTCATTGAGCCGGTCCCTCTGGTGGATGCAGTGCTTGCGCTGATTCCGGACACTTCCTCCCAGGCCGTCGTCTTCCAGCCGCTTCAGTCGCTCTGCCGGCTGATCGACAGCGTGGGCGGAGTGTTCCGCGTCAGTTATTCCGAAGCGGCGGACCTAACGGACAGCCTGGCGCCGCTGTTTTTAGCGGAGCCCGCTAACCGGCCGGAAGCCATCACTGCATGGTCTCCCGCCCTGGTAGAGCCGGAAGCGGAGCAGGCAGATCACCAAGCAGGTGAAAAGAAGGCGGAACCCATCCCCACAGGCTGGCTGCGGAGGGCCGAAGCCGTCGACGCGGTGGCGATCGGCGAGGACTTGCTGGTCCTGACGGATACCGAACTCACCCGGCTCAGCGGCATCGGACCCATCATCTGGCAGTCCGCCCGCCGGCCGGTCTCGATGCAGACTCTAGCGAGCCGCATCGAAGCCCGGCATGGCCTGCCTGAGGGCTATGAAGCGTTGCTAGACGCGGCTGTTGACGGACTCGTCGGCCGGGGACTGCTCCTGCGAGGTTAACGCGGTTAATAAGCACACCAACGCGGTCGCCGTACCGTACAGTAAATTTTCGTGTGGGTCGTTGGGGCCAGGCACGGGGGAGAGGACCAAGGCGTGACTGGTTTTGATACGGCCGAGAATAACGGGCAGACACCTGCAGGGCTTGCGCTGGAGGACTACCTGCGCATTGCCCGGGCACGGTGGAAGGGTATTTTGGCTTTCACCTTGGCGCTCACCGTGCTCGCCTTCTGCTGGACCCTCCTGCAGCCTAAGATCTACTCCGCGCAGTCCAGCGGGATCGTCGTGGCAGGCGGCTCGGATAACCTCAGCCTCTCGCTAATGAGCGAGAACCTGGCCCAGACCAAAGCCGCCAAGTACGAGTCTGTGGCCAAGTCCAGGCTGGTGGCCGAGCGCGTCGTCAAGTCTCTGGGCCTCGCCACCTCGCCGGACGCTCTTCTGGGGTCCGTTTCCGTGTCCGTGCCGAAGGAAAGCGCCCAGCTTGCCGTCACTGCCACGTCCACCGACCCCGCAACAGCGCAAAGGGTCGCGGATGCCTGGGTTAAGGGCCTTGCCGAGCAAGTCAAGGAGATGGAAAGCATCCCCGCCGTGGAAGGTTCGAACGTCGTTCCCGTTCCGGTCATCCGGGTGGTAGCACTGGGCGAAGCCGTCCTGCCCACCTCTCCGACATCCCCCAACGTGAAGCTGGCTCTCGGAATCGGTGCCCTGGTCGGTCTGGCCCTCGGACTTCTCTATGCCATGCTTCGCCACCGTCTGGACCGTCGGCTCCGCAGTGCCACTGCGATCGAACGCAGGTTCGGCGTGCCCGTTCTGGGCACGCTCCCGGTGGACCACCGCTTGGACGGCAAGAGCACGGTGCTGGACGACGGGTTCAGCCCCGTCGCGTCGGGCGAGGGTTCGCATGCCATCACCGAGGCCCTGCGGGAGCTCCGGACAAATCTTCAGTACGTCGACGTCGACAATCCCCCGCGGATCATCGTGGTGACAAGTTCCGTGCCGGCCGAGGGCAAATCGACCGTGACGGCCAACCTGGCGGTCACCATGGCCGCCGCTGGCGAGAACGTTGTAGTGGTCGACGGCGACCTGCGCCGCCCCACGCTGGTGGATGTCTTCGACCTGATCCCCGGGGTCGGAGTGACCGACGTGCTGAGCGGCCATGCCGAGCTCGAAGACGTGCTGCAGGAATGGAGCGCGATGCCGAACCTGCGCGTGCTCGGGTCCGGCCGGATCCCGCCGAACCCCAGTGAGCTGTTGGGCTCGCAAGCCATGAAGACGTTGCTCATGACCCTCGCAGAGGACGCCATTGTGCTGGTTGACGCCCCGCCGTTGCTCCCCGTGACGGACGCCGCCGTCCTCGCGCGCATTGCCGACGGAGCAATCGTTGTGGTCAGGTCCGGAAAGACCACCGATGAAGAGCTTGGGAAATCCCTCGGCAACCTCGGGCGGGTCAACGCCAACGTCTTCGGCACCATTCTCAACCGCGTGCCCACCACCGGCGCGGGCTCGTACAGGTACTACACCGCTTATCAATCCGTCGAGCCGGTGGCAGCGCGGTAGCACTGGAGCGACATAGCACTGAAGATATCCCCTTCGAGCAACCGCTCTGAGGGGATATTCATTTCCTGAGAAGTCAGCCCACTCCGCCGGCACGGTCAAGCGGCCAAAACCTTGCCGCCACCTGACCGACTACGGCCGAGGACTTGATGGTCCTCATGCAGTCACCCGCCACAACAGTCAGGTTCCGGCAGGCGATGGCGGAATCCACCGAGACCGAACGGTGGTCTCCCAGCACCACGAGTTCTCCCTCGGGGACCGTGAACGCGGGAACACACCTGAGCGAACGGGGGCTGGTCTGGCAGTCGATGCTGCCTGGCCGAAAAGGCAGATCTTCGAAAATGTAGGGCTCGTCGAGGGGCTGGCCGTCGATTCGCAGTTTGCCATCCTCGCCACAGCAGCTGATGGTTTGGCCGCCGGTCGCCACCACCCGCTTCACCAGGAATCGCTCGTTGGAGGGCCCGATCCCTGTCATATCTCCGAAGGACCGGGCAAGCCCGGCGATGCCGCCGCCGCGTGCCACCGCCGATTCGGACTGCCAGCTGTCCGGACGGGTGAACACCACGATGTCGCCGGGGTGAGGTTCTGAGCCGGCGTAGGAAAGCCGGTTGACCAGGATTCTGTCGCCGCCGCCCGCGGATCCCTGCAGCGTCGGCTCCATCGATCCGGACGGTATCCGGTAGGCCTTCACCAGGAACCCCTGGACCAGGGCGACGGCCACCAGGGCAATCAGCATGTTCAAGACCACGGAGGCCCAGAGGGGGAGCTTCTTGACTGCGCCGATGTTCACGAGTTCAAGCTATCACCGGCGGTCTGGACTCATGACGCCGGCGCAGGCTCGTCCTGCAGCCGGTGATGCAGTCCCTGCCGCGGCGGTAGGGGGGGGCGCCCCCAATACAGTACGCCGGGGCCGCCGATCAACACTTTGTGGCCAACAAACCGGCACATAACGCGAGGTTTCCCGGATATGAAGCACAGTGTTGCCTACGTCACACTCCCTGCCTAGGCTGGGTTGCGGTCGCAGCGTCGCGGCCAAACCGGTCGCAGCGTCGCGGCCAAGCGGTGAATGCACGAACAGGGGAATCGTTTTGAACCACAAACTCCGGGTTCTTGTCAGGCTCGACCTCGATTGCGGTCAGGCAGAAGTAGCAGCGCAGGGACATGTGACGGCGAGGAGCCTCCAGGCCCTGTACGTGGTGGTCAAGCGGGCAAACCACCTGAAAGAAGGACTCCACCTCGTGTTGGATGTCAGCCACGCCGTGGTGGAACCGGCGGCCCTCGAGCAGCTGCGGGAGTGCTCAGCCTCCCACCACCTGCCGGCCGCCATTGATCCGCTTCAGTCTGAATGCCAGCTCAGCATCGTTGCGCCGATGGAATATGCGCCGGCCCCGCGGGTCCGAAGGCTGGCGGCGGCCTAGAGTCCAGCCGCGCCGGGTTCGCCTATCGAACACGTTCCTATCTAAACGCTCGCGTGGCCCCAAGTCCAAAATGTCGACGGGATGGCGCTAGTCGGCAGACGGCCGCTGTCGTTGACGTTTCGTCTCTGCCCGCTGTCCCTTTGCGGCGAGGCGCCGACGGTTCGAGCCCCGGGTGGGTTTGGTGGCACGGCGGCGAGCACCTTCGGGAGCAAGCCCCTCTGCCACGAGGGCGGAGAGCTTGGCCAGGGCGATCTCGCGATTGCGCAGCTGGGAGCGCCGCTCCGACGCCGTCACCGTGATCACCCCGGCGACGAGGCGTTGTCCGAGACGCCTGAACAGCATCAGTCGTTGGTCATCCGAAATCGCCGCCGAGTCGGCAACGCTCCACGAGAGTTCGACGCGGCTGTCCGAGGTGTTGACGTGTTGACCGCCCGGCCCGGACGAGCGCGAGAACCGCCAGCCGAGTTCCGACGCGGGAATCGTGAGCGCGGGTGACACCTCCAGATCCATGCCACTAGCCTTGCACGATATGGGCGAGGGCTGACATTCTCTGTTGTGCGGAGGCCCTGCTGCTTAGATGAAGCCGAAGACGGGCGGGAAGACCACCACCACGACTGTTGCCCAGGCGCTGTAGATCGGCAGGTAGCGTGTTTGCCAGCGCTCGACCACGGTAAACGGGAGGCGGCCGCGCAGGAATCCGACGGAGAGCCACGCCGCGCGCAACAAGTGCACCAGCAACAGCAGGTTCAGGCCGAGCGCGGCGATCTTGTTGGGACTGTAGCCGAACTCGGCGATGCGGGTGAGCATGGCGGTCAGCATCACGGCGTCGACTGCAAGGGCCGCGATGACGAGGGCCAACTGCAAAGCATCGAACAGTCCGGGCGGGGCGAGCGGTTCGCGGGCGGAAATCGAGTAGAGCAGCAGACAGAGGACCAGCACCAGGATCGCGTCCATGAGGATGAGCAGGGTGCGGTCGATCTCGACGAAGCCGCCGGCGGTGGCAAGCACGGCCAGAAGGACCAGCAGCATGGCAATGGTCAGCGGTGTGAAGACGCGGGTCAGGACGGGGGCGATGTTTTCGACCACCTGCTGCTTGGCCTCGACGAGCCAGGTGGCCACCACCAGGGCCCCGGGTACGGCGAACGGCAGGACCCAATCGTCCACGACCGGCTGGAAATTGGCGCCAATGATCCGGAGGGTCGCGAGCGTCAGGGCGATCAGGACCGCGCCGCCGAGCGCCAGCAGCGTGTAGTAGATCGCAAGCTCGCCGGTAAACCGCACGAAGTCCATGCGCCGCGTATCGGATCGCCATCTCCCCCCGACGTACGCCATTCCGGTCAGCACCCACAGGAAGACGGGAGCGTGCAGGGCGGCGAGCATCCCGGTGGCGCCGCCTGGGGCGAAGGGATACAGGTTGAGCACTGCCGCCAGGACGGCAAACGGGACCACCAGCGTCGCCGCCACCTTCCAGGTGAAGCGCCGCTTCCACGCGAAGTATCCGGCCACGAAGGGGAAGACGAGCAGGCCCAGGTTGCGCATCAGGGCGGCGCCATCCTCGATCCAGGCAGCGCCAGCCTTGACCGCCACGCCCGCCCCGACGGCAAGTGCCAGGACGACCACCAGCTCGCGCCATGGTGACGCGTTGCCATCGTCGGAGCCCTCCGGCACCAGGACGAGCTGCTTCCACAGCCGCTCGGAGTGCTCGCGGGCAAACTCGTGTGAGACGGCGTCGAGGTTGCCCAGGCGCTTGATGGCGACCAAGAAGGCCTCCTCGTCATCGAGGCCGGTGGCCTGCCGGTCGGCGATTTGCTCGCGCAGGTGATCCTCCAGCTCGTCCACGTCGGCGGGGGAGATCGCCCGGTTCCGCTGAACGTATCCGCGCCAGCGGTCGATCTGCGCCTCGAGCTCAGCGTGTGGCGCCATCACGCCCACCCCTCAGCCGCGGCCGCGGGCCCCTGGGTGCTCTGCCACACCTGCCGTAGCGCGTCTGCGACGACAGTCCACTGCTCCTGGCGGTCGGCCAGGGCGTCCCGGCCGGCCGCGGTGATGGTGTAGTGCTTGCGCCGGCGCCCGGCATCGGAGGTGCCCCACAGTGAGGACACGTAACCCAGCCGCTCAAGCCGGTGCAGCAGCGGGTAGAGCATCCCGTCGGTCCACTGCATGCCGCCGCCCGAGAGCTCACTCACCCGCTTGAGGATGGCGTAGCCGTACAGGTCGCCCTCGGCCAAAATGCCCAGCACCAGGGGCATGGCCGAGGCGGCGACCAGGTCTTTATCAATCCGCACCGCGCCTCCTATACCTAGAACTGAAAGGTATCAAACCTAGCAGCTCTAGGTATAGATGGCCGGGGCGCAGCGGATTAGCCGCCAACCGTCCTTGACGCATCTCCGGCCTTCCGCATATCCTGAACGAACGGTCGGTAATTATTTATCGGAAATCATTAGGAGCAACCATGGCATCGCAGACCCTGCAGTCAGTGCCCGCCGAGCCATCGCCGGCACGGCATGAACTGAGCCCCGAGGACGCGGCCCGGCTCGACGCCGAGGGCCAGGCCTATTTCGACAAGGTCATGGCGGAAGATTCCCGGATCGAGCCGCGTGACTGGATGCCGCCGGCCTACCGCAAAACGCTCCTGCGTCAGATCTCGCAGCACGCGCACTCGGAGATCATTGGCATGCAGCCCGAGGCTAACTGGATCTCCCGCGCCCCGAGCCTGAAGCGCAAGGCCATCCTCATGGCCAAGGTCCAGGACGAGGCCGGCCACGGTCTCTATCTGTATTCCGCCGCCGAAACCCTCGGCCAGCCGCGCGATCAGATGATGCAGGACCTGATGGACGGCAAGGCTAAGTACTCCTCCATCTTCAACTACCCCGCCCGCACCTGGGCCGACATGGGTGCCATTGGCTGGATGGTCGACGGCGCCGCTATCGCCAACCAGGTGCCGCTCTGCCGCGCCTCCTTCGGCCCCTACGGCCGGGCCATGGTGCGGGTCTGCAAGGAAGAGTCCTTCCACCAGCGCCAGGGCTTCGAGATTCTGCTGGAACTCTCCCACGGCACGCCCGAGCAGAAGCAGATGGCCCAGGACGCGGTGAACCGCTGGTACGCCCCGGCCCTGATGATGTTCGGCCCACCGGATGACGATTCGCCCAACTCCAAGCAGTCCATGGCCTGGAACATCAAGCGGTTCAGCAATGACGAGCTCCGCAACCGGTTTGTCGGCATGATGATGGAGCAGGTCAAGGTCCTCGGCCTGACGCTTCCGGACAAGGACATCCGCTTCAACGAGGAAACCAAGAAGTGGGAGCACGGCCCGCTGGACTGGGCTGAATTCCATGAAGTCCTGGCCGGCCGCGGCCCCTGCAACGCCCAGCGCTTGGAACGGCGCCGCGAGGCACACCACAACGGCACCTGGGTCCGCGAAGCCGCCGCCGCCTACGCGGAAAAACAGAGCCGTAAGCAAGCAGAGAAGGAATCCGCAGCATGACCACCCCCGAACCTCACGCAGGAAACGTCTGGCCCATCTGGGAAGTCTTTGTCCGCTCCAGCCGCGGCCTGTCCCACGTCCACGCTGGTTCCCTGCACGCGCCGGACGCCGCCATGGCCCTGCGCAACGCCCGCGACCTCTACACCCGCCGCAACGAGGGCGTGTCCATCTGGGTTGTCCCGGCTGACGCCATCGCTTCGAGCGATCCGGACGCCAAGGGCTCGTTCTTCGAGTCGCCCCAGGGCAAGGACTACCGGCATGCCACGTACTACACCAAGAGCGAGGGCGTGAAGCACCTGTGAGCACCTCACCCGAAACTGCGGCCGCTGCGGCTCCCGCAGAAACAGAAACCGGCGGCCACGGCGACATCTCCGTCGGCGTCAAGGGCTCCAGCGGCAGCGGTGAGGCCACGGCCAGCGCCACCCGCATCACCCCCGGCAACGCCCTCCGCCCGGAGGACATCGCCCTGGCCGTGAGCCGCGGCACCGCGAAGCCGAGCGAGGACGCTGCCGAGTTCGCCCTGCGCCTGGGTGACGACGCGCTGGTCCTCGCCCAGCGCCTGGGCCACTGGATCTCCCGCGCCCCGGAGCTTGAGGAGGACATTGCCCTCGGCAATATCGCCCTGGACCAGCTGGGCCACGCCCGCTCCTTCCTCAGCTACGCCGGCGGACTCGACGGGCGGAGCGAGGACGACCTCGCCTACTTCCGCCGCGAGCCCGAGTTCCGTTCCGTCGAGATCTTCGAACTCCCGAATGGCGACTTTGCCGTCACTATCGCCCGCCAGTTCGTCGTCAGCTACTACCAGTTCGAGCTGTACAGCCGGCTGACGCAGTCCACCGACGAAACGATCGCCGGCATCGCCGCCAAGGCCGTCAAGGAAGTGGACTACCACCGCGACCACAGCGCCCAGTGGGTCCTCCGCCTGGCCCAGGGCACGGACGAGTCCCGCGAGAAGATGATCCACGGTTTCAAAGTCGTCTGGCCCTTCGTCGATGAGCTGTTCCGCGACGACGAACTCACCGGACGCCTCAGCGAAGCCGGCGCCGCGCCCCAGCCATCGAGCCTGCGCGAGGACTTCGACCGGCTCACCGGCGAGATCCTGGCCGAAGCCGAGCTCGAGGTCCCCAACGTCCAGCCATCACCGGGCGGGGGCCGCCGCGGCCTGCACTCCGAACACCTCGGCTACCTCCTCGCCGAGATGCAGGTGCTCGCCCGCGAGTACCCCGGAGCCAGCTGGTAGAGACCATGGAAATGTTTGTCTCCGATCCGGAAACCGCCGAGCGCCGCAACGCCGCCAAGGGCAATACTGCCCGGGAGAAGGCCTGGGCGGTCGCTGCCACCGTGTGCGACCCCGAAATCCCGGTCCTCACCATCGCGGACCTCGGCATCCTGCGCGATGTCCAGGTCTCGACGGAACCAAGCACTGACGACGGCGGGATGGTTCCCGCCGTCCAGGTCACCATCACCCCGACGTACTCCGGCTGCCCCGCCATGGACGCCATCCGGGATGACCTCACCGCGGTTTTCCACCGTGCGGGGTACCCGAGCGTCCGGGTCGAACTTGTCCTCTCGCCGGCCTGGACCACTGACTGGATGAGTGCCGACGGCAAGGCCAAGCTGGAGCAGTACGGGATAGCCCCACCCTCGGGCCACTCGGCGGCCACCCGGCACGCCGGCCCGGTCCGGCTCTCGCTTGCCGTCAAGTGTCCCCAGTGCTCATCCCTGAACACCAAAGAACTCACCCGCTTCGGTTCCACCTCCTGCAAGGCCCTCTACGTGTGCCAGGACTGCAAGGAACCGTTCGACTACTTCAAAGTCTTGTAAGGAACAGGTGCTTCCATGAAGGTTGTCCGCCAGACCGCCGCGGAGTCGGCCGCAGCCACCGGCCGCCGTCGTGCGTCCTTCCACACCCTGACGGTGGACGAAGTCCGCCGTCTCACCGACGACGCCATCGAGGTGACGTTCGGGGTCCCGGCCGAGCTCGCCGGCCAGTTCGACTACCTGCCGGGCCAGTACGTCGCGCTGCGCACCACTTTGCCCGACGCCGACGGCCAGCCGCACGAGATCCGCCGCAGCTACTCGATCTGTGCCGAACCGCGCAGTTTCGCGGACGGCAGCAGCGAAATCCGCGTGGCCATCAAGAAAGACCTCGGCGGCCTGTTCTCCACGTGGGCCAATGCCGAACTCAAGGCCGGCGACGTCCTGGACGTCATGAGCCCCATGGGTGCCTTTGTCTCCAAGCACGGCCGCGACGGCAAGTCCGTGGAACAGAACGTCATGAACTCCATGAACCATCCGGAAGAGTTGGCGGGGGAGCCCGGCTCATTCGTGGCGATTGCCGCCGGCTCCGGCATCACTCCCGTGATCGCCATTGCCCGCACCCTGCTGGCGGCCCACCCGGAGACCCGCTTTGACCTCGTCTACGCCAACAAGGCTGCGATGGACGTGATGTTCCTTGAAGAACTCGCGGACCTGAAGGACAAATACCCGGCCCGGCTGGCGCTGCACCACGTGCTCTCGCGTGAACAGCGGATCGCGCCGCTGCTCAGCGGCAGGATCGACGCCGAGAAGCTGCAGGCACTGCTGGGCACTGCCATCCACGCCGACGACGTCGACGAATGGTTCCTCTGCGGCCCGTTCGAACTCGTCCAGCTCTGCCGGGACACCCTCGCCGAGCGTGGCGTTGCCCCGGAGCATGTCCGCTTCGAACTGTTCACTTCGGGCAAGCCGGAGCGCCCCGAGGGCAACATTGGCCGGCCCGTGGTCACGGACGAATCCAAGGAAACCTACAAGATCACGTTCAAGCTGGACGGGCTGCAGGGCGAGGTGGCCAGCCCCACCCATGCCCGCGAGTCCATCCTCAACGCCGCTCTCCGGGTCCGTCCCGATGTGCCGTTCGCCTGCGCTGGCGGCGTGTGCGGCACCTGCCGGGCCAAGGTGGTCAGCGGCAATGTCACCATGGACGAGAACTACGCCCTGGAGCAGGATGAGCTCGACAAGGGCTACGTCCTGACCTGCCAGTCCCACCCCACCACCCCGGAAGTCACGGTCGACTTCGACGTTTAAGCTTTTTCGACGTCCAGGCCTTTTCCAATCCAAGGAGCCCCATGATTTCCCTCTCCATCGCCGACGGCGTCGCCGAGGTCGTCCTCGACGCCCCGCACAAGCTGAACTCCCTCGACGAGCAGGCACTCGCGGATTTGTCCCGGGCGTACGACGACGCCGCTGACGCCGCCGCGCGCGGCGACGTCCGGGCGCTGCTGCTCCGCGGCGAGGGCCGGGCCTTTTGCGCCGGCCGTGACATTGCCGGCGTTACACCGGAGAGCGATGACGCGCAGGCCTACCTCGGCGGGCTCGTCCAGCCGCTGCTGAAGAAAATGAGCGCCTTCCCCGCGCCCACGTTCGCCGCCGCCCAGGGCGCCTGCCTCGGCGTGGGGCTGGGGCTGCTGCTGGCCACAGATGTGGTTTACGTGGCAGAGAATGCCAAGGTCGGCTCACCGTTCGCCAAACTCGGCGCCACCCTGGATTCCGGCGGGCATTGGTATTTCACCGAACGCCTCGGCATGCACCGGACCCTGGACCTGATCTACACCGCCGAGCTCATGAGCGGTGCCGACGCCGTGGCGCAGGGCCTGTTCAGCCGGGCCATGCCCGCGGCGGAACTGCTGCAGAATTCCCGCGCAATTGTGGCCAGCGTTGCCACCGGCGCCACGGGTGCGTTCCGGGCCAGCAAGGAGCTCGTCGCGCACATCCGGGACCAGCGGCTGGGGCTGTGGGAGGCCATGGAAGAGGAAAACGCAGAACAGGCACGGCTGTGCAAGAGCGAGGACTACGCCGAGGGTTTCCGGGCTTTCCAGGAGAAGCGCAGCCCGGTTTTCAAGGGTCTTTAGGCTCTCTTGCGGGCCCGACTACCACTTTGCACCTTTGATTTGTAAGGTGCAGCTATGACTTTGGGGAAATCAATCAGAAAAGCCGTCATTCCAGCCGCCGGATTGGGCACACGCTTCCTGCCTGCCACCAAGGCAATGCCGAAGGAGATGCTGCCGGTGGTTGACCAGCCGGCCATCCAGTATGTGGTGGAGGAGGCCGTCAGGGCGGGCCTGACCGATCTGCTGATGATTACCGGCCGCCAGAAGCGGGCGCTGGAGGACCACTTTGACCGCGCCCCGGTCCTGGAACGGACCCTGGAGCTGAAGGGCGATCTGGACCGCTTGGAGGCGATCCAGCACGCCTCCAACCTGGGACCGGTGCACTACGTCCGCCAGGGCGACCCGAAGGGGTTGGGCCACGCGGTCCTGTGTGCCCGCCAGCACGTGGGAGACGAGCCGTTTGCCGTCCTGTTGGGCGATGACCTTATTGACGAGCGCGACGAGCTGCTCAGCACCATGATCGAGGTCCAGGCGAGGACAGGTGGTTCGGTGGTCGCCCTGATCGAAGTGGATCCGGCCCAGATCAGCGCCTATGGCTGTGCGGACATCTCCGCGGTGGAGGGCGAGGACTACTTCCGGGTGAACCGCCTCGTGGAAAAGCCTGCCGTGGAAGACGCTCCGTCCAACCTGGCCGTGATCGGGCGGTACGTGCTCCATCCGGAGGTCTTCGATGTCCTGGAGGAAACGGAACCTGGACGTGGCGGGGAGATCCAGCTGACGGATGCCCTCCAGACCCTGGCCGTGTCCGACTGCGAGGGCGGCGGCGTTTACGGTGTGGTCTTCAAGGGCCGCCGGTACGATACCGGCGACAAGCTCAGCTACCTGAAGGCGGTTATTTCCATCGCCTCAGAGCGTGTTGAATTCGGTGAAGAGCTGAAGACCTGGTTGAAGGAATTTGTAAACTAGGCAGCAAGCTAAACGCGAGACTTCGGCAGGCCCGGCGCTGAAATGCGCCGGGCCTGTTGATGTCTTAAGACCCTGAGCACGGCAGCGGCAAACAGGGCGCCTGCCAGGCAACCCGCGGTGTTGGTCAAAACATCCAGTGGGCTCGCGAAGCGGCTGCTAAGGAACAGCAACTGGCCCAGTTCCATACACGCGGAGGCCAGCAGTCCCAGGGCCGCGATTTGCCACCATTTCCGGCCGGGAAAGGCCAAAGTGGCCGCGATTCCCACGGGGATAAAAAGCACCACGTTGGCGGAGGCCTCCACGAACGCGTAATTAAACCAGCCGGGAAAGCCAAGCGCATGGAGCAAAAATAGAAAGGCGGCAAGTTCGCCTTGGACGGGCCGGTCCACGGGGCTGGGCCAAAAGCCGATAATCGCCAGCAGGATAAATGCACCGCCCAGGACTCCTTGCCAGAGCCGGGGCCGTCCCAGCGTCCTCACAGTGGCCCTAGGAGGTCTTCAGAACGGCCAACGCCGCCGTTCCCAAGGCGACGGTGGCCAGGAGCGTCAAGAGGATGTAGGGGAGCGCCTGTCTGGTGGGCAACGGTATAACAAAGCCCGGATGCCATCTTCTTTTTGTGCGCCAATGTCTCCCCTTAAATTCCGGTCTCCCCATAGCCTTAGTAAATACCACAACTGGCCATGACAGGCCCCATGACGTGTTAACACGAATGGTGGTGGGATTCATCGGTATCCCGATGAACCCCACCACCATCTTTAATGTGGATTGGCTTGGAGCCTAGACTGCAACCTCGGCCTTGGCGCGGCGGCGAACCACCACAACGGAGGTTACGCCGGCTGCCAGGGCACCTGCGCCCACCAGGGACCAGATCATGAGGTTGGAATCAGCGCCGGTGTTGGCCAGCCCGCTAGTTGCGGTGGTGGTCGTGGTCGAAGCGGCCGCTACTGCGGCGCCTTCCACCGTGATGCTCGAGGTAGCGGTGACGCCAGACTCCACACCAGTCGCGGTGATGGTGTAAACGCCCGGCTCGCTGATGCTGAGCGGGAGGGCAAAGGAGCCATTGCCATCGGCCTTAGCGGAGAACTGCTGCGGTGCCAGCGGCAGAGTCATCTTGCCGGGAACGCTCATGCCACGGCCGTTGACGCTTGCCCCCGTCGATGCAGGCTTAGTCCCGGGCGTGACTTTGATGACGAGGCCTTCGCCGGCCTTAAAGCCCTTGCCACGGAAAACGAACTGGGCACCCGGTCCAACAACGCCGTCGGAAACGGCGGCGTTTGCGGGAGGTGCCGGGTAGTGACCGTTGTCGTTGCCGTTGCCCTTGCCGTTGCCCTTGCCGTTGCCCTGGCCGTTGCCCTGGCCGTTGCCGTTGCCCTGGCCCTGACCTTGGCCCTGGTTGTCTGCCATTGCCGGCATTGCGCCCATGAGTGCGATGGAGCTCGCGAGTGTGATTGCCGCAAGTGTTTTTTTCATTCTTGTCCCCCTGAGACCGTGAATACGTGTGTCACGCGATTGTGGAGACTTCCGGCCCCCCGAGCGGCCGCGGATTGAAATCTCATTTGATAAGCCCATGCAGAGACTAGCATCTAAAACGAGTGTGACCAAAGTGAATCAAGTCGCTTTACTTACTGTTAACTTGGCATTTACGTCCCCGCCCCGCAGGCGGAATTCTCGGTGGCCCGGATGACGTCCTTGACAGGCTGAACGGTGGGCGTGACAACCACGGTCGGTTCCGCATGCTGAACGATCTTGCCGAAGGTCAGTTCTACAGTGCTGCTCTGGCCTGGTGCCAGGGCAACGGTGACGGTTCCCACTGGCCTATCGGCGTGGCGGTGGGCGGCGAAGTCCGTCTTCTTTCCGTCAACCGTGGTTGATTCCACGTTGGCTTGCACCGGGCCGTAGGCAATCACATTGGTCTGGACTGTTCCGGGCGGTACGCCGTAAGTGCCGCCGCCTGTGACGTACGCAGGGAGTGACGTTGCTGCGTCGGCGGGGGCCGTGTTGGTGCTGGTGATGCGGACCTTGACCTGCCCGTAGCCGTCGGCCGTGCATTCCTTCACGAGTTGAACAGACCGCTTTACGTAGTAGTCCATCTTGGCGCCGGTTCCATCGTTGAAGTAGACGCCGAACTGCGCGGGGGCAACACTCTTGCCTGCGATAGATCCGCTGAGCGGATAGTTCGCGATGATGTTTTGTTCCGCGGTACTGCCGGACCAGACGAGGACCCGGCCTTCCGCCGCGCCCCGGGTGATGCCTTTGATCAAGCTCTTGGCTTCACCCTTGCCGCTTGATAGGGCTCCGAAGACTTCCTTGGCCACGCCGGCAAAATAGGCGTCCTGCAGTTCGGGGCGTTCGATCTTCGCGTAGACGTCTGAGACAAGCGTCTGAACAACGTTCTTACTTGTCAGCTCAGTAGGGAGCCCGGCCTTTGCTGTAGCAGCCAGCCCGGGATCAGTGATCCGAACGGGGCCGGTCGCATCCAGGATATAGCCCAGCGCCACGGGGTCCAGGGAGAGTACACCAYCCACGTGCACTCCGGTCTTCCGTTCCCACATGGCCTGCGCAGTGGCTGCGGCGGTGGGGAAGTCAGGAGTGAGGTTGACGTCCTGCAAGTATTCGCCCAGCCGCGCGGAATAGATTTGTACCTGCTCGGCATCCACGGGCAACACCGGGGACATCACCCCGACGCCTCCAGCGTTGCTTTGGGCGCCTAACGTCAGCTTGCCGTGCTCCAGCGTCAGGATCGCGAGCGCGCCCGGTATGCCCCCGGAGGAGCGGGCTTCTGCATTGTTCTGAATCATGAGCAGATATTTCCGGTTGCCGTCGGCTCCCAGCATGCCCGGGGCGATTTGGGCCGCATCCGCGGATGCGTCCAGGGCGCCGGTCACTGTTTGGAGTTGATCCCGGGCCCGCGCCAGAGGTTCAGCAACCTGGGGCCACAGATTGCTGGCGTCGATTCCGTCCAGCCGTTCGGCCGAGGCCCGCACAGCGTGCGCAGCGGACGAAACGCTAGGGGAGGCCACTCGCAGGGGTTCCAGGTTTGTCCCCGCCGAGCTGGGCAGAAGGCTGTCCCAGTCAAGGGAATCGAAGACCTTCACTAGAGGCGCAACCCCCAAAGTGGCAACGTCCTCAGCTGATCGAGCCACTTCTGCGACGGCGCTGAAATTTGCACCGATCCAAGGAATCGACCCTGCGATGGTCCAAAGCGGATCATCCGCAGCATCGCGGGCGGCGGAGGCGTGGGATCGGAGGGTATCCGAAGTTTCTTGGGCCTGCTGTGTCTTGCCA